>JBEEJL010000086.1:0-8824 GCA_041169175.1 Pseudomonadota bacterium
AATGAAACTCGACGTGATTGGGGACGACAAGTAATGTATAACATTTCCACCCTGCGCGTCATGGCTTGCGCAGCACTGATTTCCGCACTCGCAGGCTGCGGCTTGTTTGGCGGCAGCAAGATCCCGGCCTTACCGGATTTCAGTTCCAGCGGTACGATCAAAACTTTGTGGCAGTCTTCTGTCAGCGGCAGCGACGATCAAGTATTTGTGCCGGCGGTTGCGGGCAACAGTATTTACGCCGCGGGTAAAAATGGCGAAGTGATCGCCTTCGATGCGGCCAATGGCCGCCAACGCTGGCGTATCGACGCCGGTCAAAAACTCAGCGGTGGAGTCGGGGCGGGAGATGATATGGTCGTCGTCGGCACCGCAAAAGGTACGCTGCTGGCTTACGATGCGAAGGGTAAAAGTTTATGGAAATCAGAGCTCGCAGGTGAAATCGTTTCGCCCGCCACGGTTGATAGTCGCATCGTCGTCGCGCGCGCGGCCGATGGTCGCTTGTTCGGCCTCGACGCAGCTGATGGTAAACGCAAGTGGGTCTATCAACGCGCTACGCCGCCGCTCAGCTTGCGCGCACCTGCCGGACAAGCCGTGTCGCGCGGTGGTTTGTTTGCCGGGTTCCCCGGCGGGAAATTAGTCGCGCTGGATTTAGCCACCGGCGGTATCGGCTGGGAAGCCAGCGTCGCGCAACCGCGCGGCTCGACCGAACTGGATCGCGTCGCCGATGTGTCGAGCACGCCGTTAATTGATGACGAGCGCGTATGCGCTGTGGCGTATCAAGGCAAACTCGCCTGTTTCGATTTGCAAAATGGTAACGTGGTCTGGTCGCAAGACATATCCAGCAGCACCGGCTTAATCGCTGACGATAAAAATATTTATGTCAGCGATGATCGCGGTACGGTGCAGGCGTTCGATAAAAAATCCGGCGCCAGTATATGGAAAAATACCAAGCTGGCAGGCCGTCGCTTAGGCGCACCGGCCGTAGCGGGTAGTCGCATTCTGGTCGGCGATGTCGAAGGTTATGTGCATGCACTTTCCGTCAGCGATGGGGCATTGATGGCGCGCATCTCTACCGACGGTAGCGCCGTCTCCGCCGCGCCGCAGGCGAGCGTCGACGCGATTATTATGCAAACTCGTCGCGGCGGCGTGTACGCTTTCGCCGCGCAATAATACTTCAAATTCATCCGTTCGCCGGTTGCGTGCAACCGGCGCATTTTTTTCTCGCAAGCCTTTTTGTAGTGTGAAAGTAGTGATATGAAACCCACCGTAGTACTCGTGGGCCGTCCAAACGTCGGCAAATCCACTTTGTTTAATCGCCTCACCAAAAGCCGCGCGGCTTTGGTGGCGGATTTGCCTGGGCTGACGCGTGACCGTCATTACGGCCAAGGCCGCGTCGGCGATAAACCGTTTATCGTCGTCGATACCGGCGGACTGGAGCCGGTGACGAAAGAAGGTATTTATCATGAAATGGCCAAGCAAACTTTGCAGGCCATCGCCGAGGCCGACGTGATCATTTTTCTGGTCGATGTGCGTCAGGGTGTGACGGCGCATGATCGATTAATCGCAACTGAGTTGCGCAAAGCCGGGCGACCGGTTTGGTTGGTGGTCAACAAAGCCGAGGGTATGCGCGCGGCGGTGGTGACGGCGGAGTTTCACGAATTAGCCTTGGGCGATCCATTAGCGATTTCAGCTGCGCATGGCGAAAACGTCAACGAATTAATGGAATTGGTAATGGAAAATTTTTCTGCCGTCGATGAGGACGCAGAACCAACCGGCCATCCAAAAATCGCTATTGTGGGTCGGCCGAATGCAGGTAAATCTACTTTAGTAAACAGTTTGCTCGGCGAAGAGCGCGTGATTGCCTTCGATCAACCGGGCACCACGCGCGACAGCATTTACATCGAATTCGAGCGCGATGGCAAACCTTATACCTTGATTGACACCGCCGGTATTCGTAAGCGCGGTAAAGTATTCGAAGCCGTCGAGAAATTTTCCGTGATCAAAACGCTGCAAGCAGTTGAGGACGCCAATATTGTGGTGTTGGTGCTCGATGCCAGCGCAGAAATAGCGGAGCAGGATGCGCACATCGCCGGATTTATTTTGGAGTCGGGTCGCGCTTTGGTGGTCGCCGTGAATAAGTGGGATGGCCTCGAAATATCGCGTCGCGACACGGTGAAAAACGATATTTCGCGCAAACTGGACTTTTTATCCTTTGCCAATTTCCATTACATCTCGGCGCTGACCGGGATGGGTGTGCCCGCGATGTTCAAATCGGTAGATAGTGCTTACGCCGCGGCGATGGTACGTTTGCCGACACCGAAACTGACGCGTGTGTTGATGGACGCGGTTCAGCAGCATCAGCCGCCCAAGGCCGGACCGTTCCGCCCGAAACTGCGTTATGCGCATCAAGGTGGACACAATCCCCCGCTGGTAGTGGTCCACGGCACGGCCGTAAATCACATAGCCGACACGTATCGGCGCTATTTGGAACATAAATTCCGCGACGTGTTCGAATTAAGAGGTACGCCATTGCGCGTACAATTTAACCAAGGCGCTAATCCGTTTGCGGGACGAAAACCCCCACCGTTAACCGAGAAAGAAGAGAATACTGCGCGTCGAAAACGCCGCAGAGGGCGCAAAATGTTCGGCGGATACTGATTTGCAACAGTGGCTTATGTCATTGAAACAAAATTTTAATTGTCCTGAAGTAAACTTTGTGGGTTAATCGGTATCCAACTCACTGGAAACGAGGTTGGGGTTGGCTTGCTAATCCCGGAAAAGTTTCTAATATTAAATTTCCAAAGTAATAATCCGGCCGTTTTAAGCGGCAAACAATATGGAGAATAAAATATGAGTACCAAAGGGCAATTATTACAAGACCCATTTTTGAACGTGCTGCGTAAAGAGCATGTTCCGGTTTCAATCTATTTAGTCAATGGAATCAAGCTACAAGGACAGGTCGAGTCATTTGACCAGTACGTGGTCTTGCTTAAAAATACCGTCACCCAAATGGTTTATAAGCACGCCATTTCCACCGTGGTTCCAGCGCGTCCTGTTAGCGTTCCATTTGATCCCCCGGCGGATTGATATTACAGCGTGCGCCTTATCCCCATGCGAGTGGGTAAATTAGGCGTATGCGCATAATCCGTACGCCATCATTTCTGTCTTTCATTTTCGCTAAGCTTGGGTTTGGCGTGAACTATGTTTGATCGTCCGCAAAGTGGCGACAAAGCGGTGCTGGTCAGCATCGACTTTGGCACGCCCGATCATGCTGATAGCTTGGACGAGCTGCACTTATTGTCCGCCAGCGCGGGTGTAGAAGTATTGGCGGTGTTTACCGGCAGCCGAGCCAAGCCGGATCCTTCCACCTTCATTGGCAGCGGTAAGTTAATTGAAGTGGGTGAAGCGGTCGAAGGGCTCAAAGCCAATCTGGTGATTTTTAATCACAACATTTCGCCAATTCAACAGCGTAATTTGGAACGCGATCTCAAGGTGCGCGTGCTGGATCGGACGAATCTGATTCTGGATATTTTCGCCCAACGCGCGCGCAGCCACGAAGGTAAATTACAAGTCGAGCTGGCGCAGCTACAACATTTAAGCACGCGTCTGGTTCGCGGCTGGACGCACTTGGAACGGCAAAAAGGCGGTATCGGTCTGCGCGGGCCGGGCGAAACGCAGTTGGAAACCGACCGGCGCTTGATCGGCACGCGCATCAAATTTCTGCAAGAACGGTTGAAAAAAGTGCGCCGTCAGCGCACTACGCAGCAACAAGGCCGTCGTAGCGGCGGCTTGTTGAATATCTCGCTGGTCGGTTATACCAACGCGGGCAAATCGACTTTATTTAATCGGCTGACCAAGTCGAAAACTTTTGTCGCTGATCAATTATTCGCCACGCTGGATACCACAACGCGCAAACTTTATCTCGACTCACAACATTCAGCGGTCATTTCCGACACCGTTGGTTTTATTCGCCATTTACCGCATACCTTGGTCGCGGCGTTTCGCGCCACGCTGGAGGAAACCGCCAGCGCCGATTTGTTATTGCATGTGGTGGATGCCTGTAATACCTCACGCGATCAACAGATCGAAGAGGTCAATTCGGTGCTGGCACAAGTCGGCGGCGCGGACATTCCGCAGATTTTGGTTTACAACAAAATCGACACGCATCCCGAATGGCAGCCCGGGATGGAATATGACGAATATGGTAGAATTATCGCCGTTCGTGTGAGTGCATTAACCGGGGCGGGAATGGATTTGATTCCCAAGGCATTGCTGAGTTGGGCGGAGTATGAAACCGGCCGCAATGTCCAAGCTGAGGCAAGCGTAAAATCTGCCGTGCAAATGGCTGAGTAAAATCAGTATCACACATTTTCTTTGAACACATTCTTCGGGTAACAACATGGCACTCAATGATCCCCAATGGGGAAAGAAAAATAACGACGGTCCGCCGGACCTGGACGAAATCTGGCGCAAGTTCAACGAAAAGCTCAAAGGCTTATTCGGCGGCAAGAGCGGCGGCGGTTCTTCTGGTGGCAATGGTTCCAACACCCCCAGTATGAAACAGCTCGGCGGCGGCGCGGGTTTAATCGCGTTCATCGTGTTCGGCGTGTGGCTGGCCAGCGGATTTTATATCGTGCAAGAAGGTCGGCGCGGCGTTGAGACGACTTTCGGCAAATATCGCGGCGTGACCACCACGCCAGGCCCGCGTTGGCATTGGCCGTATCCGATTGAATCGGTAGAAGTGGTCGATGTAGGACAAAACCGCACGGTGACAATTGGCTATCGCGGCCTAAAGCAAAAACAACCGCAAGAATCGTTGATGCTCACAGACGATGAAAATATTGTCGATGTGCAATTTTCAGTACAATTTCTGGTCAAAAGCCCGGAAGATTTTCTCTTTAAAAACAAGACGTTACCGGACGACTCGGTGCGCCAAGCAGCGGAGACGGCGATTCGCGAAGTGGTCGGTAAAAGCAAAATGGATTTTGTCTTGCAAACCGGACGCGACGATATCGCCAACAGCACGCGCAATCTGATGCAGCAAATCCTCGATCGTTACGAGAGCGGGATCAAAATCGATCGCGTGAATATGCAAAGCATCCAACCGCCGGAGCAAGTGCAAGCGGCGTTTGACGACGCGGTGAAAGCCAGCCAGGATTTGGAGCGGCAAAAAAATGAAGGCCAGGCCTACGCCAACGACGTGATTCCGCGTGCGCGCGGTAATGCGTCGCGTTTGATCGAAGAATCCAACGGCTACAAGCAACGCGTAGTGGCAAATGCTGAAGGCGAAGCGAGTCGCTTTTCTCAAGTGTTAACCGAATACGAAAAAGCCCCAGCCGTCACGCGCGAGCGGATTTATCTCGACTCGATGCAACAGATGTTAGCGAATACCAGCAAAGTGATGATCGACCAGAAATCCGGCGGAAACAATTTGCTCTATTTGCCGTTGGATAAATTGATGCAAGCCAGCGCGCCGTCAGCAGACATCGGCGTGCCTAATGTCACCACTACGCCGTCGTCCACCATACCGGATACGGTACGCCCGCGTGACAGCCGCAGCCGCGATCGCGAAGGACGCTAATCATGACTAGATCCCTACCTTTTATTATCATTGCCGCGCTGGTGTTGTTGGTGCTGGCGAGTCTGAGTCTTTATACCGTTAAACAAACCGAACATGCCCTGGTGTTTCAGTTGGGTGAGGTGATTGACGTGAAAGATAAGCCGGGTTTGTACGCCAAGATACCGCTGGTACAAAACGTGCGGTTTTTTGACACGCGAATACGTACTATGGATAGCGGCGAATCGGAACGCTTTACGACTCTGGGCAACAAGCCGGTGCTGGTTGATTCGTTTGTGAAATGGAAAATCGCCGACGTGAAAAAGTTTTACGTCAGTGTGCGTAATGGCGATATTCAAACCGCCGAAACGCGTTTGACGCAAACCGTCAACAACGACTTGCGTGCCGAATTCGGTAATCGTACTGTGCACGACCTGGTGTCAGGCGAGCGCGACAAGGTGATGGAAATCATGCGCGATAAAGCGGATAAAGATGCTTCCAGCATAGGTATCAGAGTCATTGATGTTCGCCTCAAGCGTGTCGATTTACCAACCGACGTGAGCGAATCCGTTTATCGTCGCATGGAAGCCGAGCGCAAACGCGTGGCCAATGAATTGCGCTCGACCGGCGCGGGTGAAGCAGAAAAAATTAAAGCCGATGCGGATCGCCAGCGCGAAGTCATTTTGGCTGAAGCTTATCGCGACGCGCAAACGGCTAAAGGCGAAGGCGATGCTAAAGCAGCCGCGATTTACGCTAAAGCGTTTAATCAAAACCCTGAGTTTTATTCTTTTACGCGTAGTCTTGATGCCTACCAAAAAACCTTCAAGAATAAAAGCGATGTGATGTTGCTGGATCCCAATTCGGACTTTTTCAAATATTTGAAGAATGCCGGCAAAGCAGCGAAGTAGGGCGCATGAGCAATTGGTTAATCGGGCTCGCATTTATGCTGATCGTTGAAGGGCTCGGCCCTTTGCTCGCACCGTCCGGCTGGCGCGAAGTATTTCGTAAGGCGCTGGAAATGAAAGACGGCCAATTGCGTTTCATGGGTTTGGCCTCAATTGTCTGCGGTGTAGTGTTGTTGCTGTTTATCAAATAATTTATTCTGATTGTTTTTCCATGCGTAACTGGTTATTGCCCGAATACCTCGAAGACATTCTGCCGCCCGAGGCGCAGCGTATCGAACATACGCGCCGCGCGCTGCTGGATTTATTTCATACGCATGGTTACGAGCTGGTCATGCCGCCGTTGCTGGAGTATGTCGAATCCTTATTGACTGGCACTGGCCGCGATATGGATTTGGCCACCTTCAAACTCGTCGATCAATTGAGCGGAAGGCAAATCGGTATTCGCGCCGACATCACGCCGCAAGTCGCGCGTATTGATGCGCATTTGCTCAACCGCAAAGGCGTCACGCGCCTGTGCTATGCGGGTAATGTGTTGCACACCTTGCCCGCAGGCATTGCCCAATCGCGCGAGCCGTTGAAAATCGGCGCAGAGTTGTATGGTCATGCCGGCATCGAAAGCGATATTGAAATTCAACGCCTGATGCTGAAAGCGCTGCGTCTGAGTGGTGTAAAAGGCGTGATGCTGGACTTAGGGCATGTCGGTATATTCCGCGCGCTGGCAAAACAGGCGTCTATTTCTGTCGAGCAAGAAGGCGAGATGTTCCGTGCCTTGCTGGCGAAAGATGTACCTTTGTTGAATGAACTGACAAAAGATTTATCTCAGGTTTCACGTGATGCATTGCGCTTGTTACCTGAATTGTATGGTGATGTGAAAGTGCTGGAAGCAGCACAGAAAAAATTTCCTCCATTACCAGAAGTTTCTTCTGCATTGAATGATCTCAAATCTTTAGCGCAAAAATTAACTGTTAGTGTCGATCACATCAGTATCGATCTCGCAGAACTGCGCGGCTATCATTATCACAGCGGTGTGGTGTTCGCAGCGTATGCGCCGGGCTACGCCGACGCCATCGCGCGCGGCGGACGTTACGACCAAGTCGGCAAAGCCTTTGGACGTTCGCGTCCGGCGACCGGATTCGATATGGACTTGCGCGAACTCGCGCGACAATTTCCGCTGAAAAATTCTGCACGCGGCATTCTCGCGCCGTATTCTGACGAGATTAAATTATTAAATATAATCAATGACTTACGTAACAATAGCGAAATCGTCAAAATCGATTTGCCCGGCAGTAATCAACATCGAGCTGAGCTGGATTGCGACCGCGAACTCGCGCAAGTAAACGGCGTGTGGCAAGTAAAAAATATTTCTTAAATTAGAACTGAGTAAGTGACATGGCAAAAAATGTAGTGGTAATCGGCACGCAATGGGGCGACGAAGGCAAAGGTAAATTAGTCGATTGGTTAACTGACCATGCCGATGCAGTGGTGCGTTTTCAAGGCGGGCATAACGCCGGACATACGCTAGTCATCGCGGGTAAAAAAACCGTATTGCATTTAATCCCTTCCGGCATTCTGCGCGCGGGCGTCGCGTGTTTCATCGGCAACGGTGTCGTCGTGTCACCGGAAGCACTGTTGAAAGAAGTCGATACGCTCGAAGCGGCAGGCGTCAGCACAGCAGGGCGCTTGCGCATTTCCGAAGCCTGCCCGTTGATTTTGCCCTATCACTCAGCGCTGGATATTGCGCGCGAGAAGGCCAAAGGCGAAGCGAAAATCGGCACCACCGGTCGCGGCATTGGCCCGGCGTATGAAGACAAAGTCGCGCGCCGCGCGATTCGCCTGCAAGATTTATTTCACCGCGAACGCTTCGCCGCCAAGCTGGGCGAAGTGCTCGATTATCACAATTTTGTGCTGAAAAATTATTTCAAAACCGATACGGTTGATTTCCAAAAAACCTTGGACGACGCGCTCAAATTTGCCGAGCGCCTCAAACCCATGGTCGCCGACGTGCCGCGCCAGTTATACGACATGAGCAAGGCCGGTAAAAATATTTTGTTCGAAGGCGCGCAAGGCACGCTGCTCGACATCGACCACGGCACCTATCCCTTCGTCACCTCATCCAACTGCGTCGCGGGTGCAGCGGCAGCAGGCAGCGGCGTCGGCCCGCAGATGTTGCAATATGTATTGGGCATCACCAAGGCCTACACCACACGCGTCGGCAGCGGCCCATTCCCAACTGAACTCGATGACGAAGTCGGCAAACATCTTTCCACCAAAGGCAACGAATTCGGCGCGACAACAGGGCGCGCACGTCGCTGCGGTTGGTTTGATGCCGCAGCGTTGAAGCGCTCGATTCAGATCAACGGCGTGT
>JBEEJL010000087.1:0-3424 GCA_041169175.1 Pseudomonadota bacterium
CTTCCCAGTCTTTTTTCCAGCGGTTGAATGATTTGCGGAAGCCGTCGCGCTCGTCTTCCCATTCGCTATTATCTATCCACTCCACTCGGTCGGTAATCACCACCGGGGTAGCACCGATTTGCACGAATTTGGAAAGATTCGCTAGATCCTGATTGGTCAATACCACGCAGCCATTGGACGCGCGCGGCGGACGGCTGTAAGTGTCGGCTGGTACGCCGTGTAGCCAGATGCCGGAACCATTGCGGCCTTCGAGTTTGTCCCAATCGTTTGGGTAGTTCAGCGGGAATGCGCCGTCGCCGTAAAAATCGGATAGATTTTTCTTCGGCAGACTGGCAGTGACGTGATACACGCCCACCGGCGTTTTTTGATCGCCTTCGCGCTCTTTGTCTGCGCCATTCAAGCCAATGCTGATGTAATAATCGGTGAGATATTTCGGCTTGCCATTGTCGTTGGAAAAAACATACAAGCGCGAGCGTGAGGCATCAACCAGCATGGCGTATTGTTGCGACGGCGCGAGTTGCATTAAATATTTCGGCGTGCGGTCTTTCGCCGGTGGCGCGTCGAGGTAGCGTTCCAGGCGCACGCGCGCTTCTTCACGTAAATCGGAAATGGTACGCGGCTGTGCGTCCGGCACATTGCCAAACGTGCTGATGGGGCGGTAGCGCGCCATCAACAAATCGCCTTTGATTAAATGGCCGAGGCGGAAGTTAGGCTTTTTTTCCAGAATCGCGTCGATTTCTTTTAACGCAATATCGACGCGGTTGTTGCGTAAAGCAAGCAAGGCTTTGACCAGCCCGCCTTCGACGTCGGAAGGAATGCTGCCGATGACTTCAGGTAATTTATCTTGAATCACTTGCGCCGGTGTGCGCGAGGGTGACCAGGCAAACCCCGGCACCGCCATCAGCAAAACCAGACACAAAGAAACATTTCTAATCAGCGGTGAGCGCCGATTAGAATATTTATTCAGGTTCAATTTTGTTGCGTGCAGGGCCATATTTGTAATGATCAACCGCCAGCTTGCTCTTTGGCGATGAGCCATTTGCCGCCAGATTTGACCATGCGTAAAGTTTTGCTATTTTGCGATTTCAGCGTATTCGAGTTATAGGTTTGGCGGAAGCTGATCGTCGCGGTGTTCGCGTCGTTCATCACCACTTTGGTATCGCTCACGGTGACTTTAATAAAACTTGGGCGCGCGATACGATCTTTACGCGCGGTTTCCCATTCGCCTTTTGATTGGCCGCCGTCTGGCGTAAATTCTGCGGCGTAGTGACCTAAATAACCATTCACATCCTGATCAGACCACGACTTCGACCAAGCCAGCACGGCGCTGACCACGTCATCTTCCGAGCCTTCTCCTGCTTTAGGTGGTTGCACAACCGCTGGCGGCGGCACCACAACTGGCGCGGCAGTCGGTTTAGGCGGCGCAACAACCGCCACTTGGGTTGGCGCGGGCGTGACGACGACCGGTACAGCCGTTGGCGCAACAGTAGGCGCGGGCGGTGGCGGTGTAACAATCGCCACTTTGGTCGGTTCAGGTGCCTTAACCACGGGCGGCGCAACAACAGGCGCTGTCGCGACAACTAAAGGCGGTGTCTTCACTGGCGCAGTGACGGCAACGGCGCTATTGGTTCTGCCGCCGAACAATTCTTTGATCACGACCAGCTTGTTTTGTGCGGCAGTGTTGGTTCGGTCGAGTTGTAAGGCTTTGTCGTAAGCGCGGCTGGCTAGTTGCGCGTAAATATCGCCGAGGTTTTCATGCGCAGTCGCGTAACTGGGATGGGTGTGTATCGCGAGTTCGAGCGCGGTTTTGGCTTTGTCGTATTGACCCTGAGAAGCATAGAGAACTGCGAGGTTGTTATAAGGCTCGGGCAACTCTGGGTAATCTTCGGTCAGTGTGGTGAACACTGCAATGGCCTCATTCGGCTTTTTTTGCTCGGTGAGTATCAAGCCTTTGAGGAAGCGTCCTTGCGCGTCTTTCGGCTTGCTGGTGAGATAGGTATTCACTTTTTCCAGCGCAGGGCCGTTCTGGTTTTGCTTATAAAGGGCTTGGGCATCTTTCAATTCGTCGCCATTAGCGGCGTAGATGGTCGCCGTGGAGGTAATCAGTGCAACGGCGATGACGGCAGTGCCCCAGTGGAATAGCTTCATTGTGATATACTCGCGAAAAATGACGTAACAGCTTATATTCTACCAAGTTTTTGATTTTTCTCAAACACCCAATTCAAATTTATTTCAAGATATTCAGGGGCTTCCGTGTGCCTTCTCAAGTCGGTTTTAGCCAAATTTAGTGCCAAGTCTTCGTAAACCCTATTTTTACCTACCAGTCTAAGGCATTACCATGCTGAAAATCTATAATACTTTAACCCGTCAAAAGCAGGATTTCACCCCAATTTCAGCCGGGAAAGCCAGCATGTATGTCTGCGGGCCAACCGTCTATGACTTTATCCACATTGGCAACGCGCGCACCTTTACTGTCTTCGACATGGTTTATCGCTGGCTGCGCGCGTCGGACCTCGAGGTGAATTATGTGCGCAACATTACCGATGTGGACGACAAAATCATTACCCGCGCGGCGGAAAATAAGGAATCGATAGACGCGCTGACGGAACGCATGAGCGCCGCGATGGAAGCCGATTGCGCTCGCCTCGGCATGGCAACACCGACGCAGCAACCGCGCGCCACGCAATTTGTCACTGGCGATGCGCACAGTATGGTGGCGATGATCCAAACTTTGATCGACAAAGGTTTGGCCTACGCGCCGGGCAATGGTGATGTGAATTACGAAGTGCGCAAGTTTGACGGCTACGGCAAATTATCCGGTAAATCGCTCGATGACTTACGCGCGGGAGAGCGGGTAGTGGTGGATAAACTCAAACGCGACCCGATGGATTTTGTGTTGTGGAAAGCGGCCAAACCCGGAGAACCTTTTTGGGAGTCTCCCTGGGGCAATGGCCGACCCGGCTGGCATATCGAATGCTCGGTCATGAGCGAAGCCACGCTTGGCGAACGCTTCGACATCCACGGCGGCGGTGAAGATTTAACTTTCCCGCACCACGAAAATGAAATCGCGCAAAGTGAAGGCGCACATGGACATGGCTTCGCTAATTATTGGATGCACGCAAGATTTTTGAATATTGACAACACCAAAATGTCGAAGTCGTTGGGCAATTTTTTCACACTACGCGATGTGCTAAATAATCTTGGCGCACGGCAGGAAGCGCTGCGTTTTTTTCTTTTGCGTGGTCATTACCGCAGCCAAACAAATTACACCGTAGAAGCGTTGAAAGAAGCCGAACAAAATTTAACCACGATGTACATATCGTTGAAGGATTTCGGCTCGGTTAAGCCGGGGGAAATTGATTGGCGCGATGAATATGCTTCACGTTTTCGCGCGGCGATGGATGACGACTTCAATACACCGGAA
>JBEEJL010000088.1:0-3635 GCA_041169175.1 Pseudomonadota bacterium
GCCGGCTTATGACGCGCACAAATTCCCGCTCAGCGTCGGCCAGACTTGGCGCAGCGAGGCTAGCAGCGTTGATCCTGTCACGAAAAAATTACTCACCTTCAAAATTTGGGGCGACGTCGTCAGTGCGGAAAAAATCCGCGTGGCCGCAGGAGAGTTCGATACGCTGAAAATCGTGCGCCGCGTGTATCCGAATGACGAAGAATGGTGGCGCACCGGCACGCGCATCCGCGAAACCGAGTGGTACGCCCCGGCCGTGCGCGCTGTGGTCAAGCGGGAAGAACGATCGGCTTACACCGACACCGCGTCGGGCGAGCCGCCGCTGGTGCGCCCAGGGGACTGGATCATTACTACATTGACATCGTATAAGCTTGAAAAATAAAATTCAGCCTATATATTGAGTTACAAGAGTAAAAAATTATTCAATAAAATCAAATAATTGCATAATTTACACAATACCATGCAGCGTATCGAATAAGCTAGCGTCATCAACACTCGGTTCATCTTTCTATTTGGAGTCATCATGAAAACATTTTTAGGCGTATTGGCAGCAACGGTTCTGGCGCTGAGTCTCACAGTAATGGACGCGGATGCAAAACGTCTCGGCGGTGGCAGCAGCATCGGCAAACAGCGTGCATCGCCATCCGTTCAACAGCAAGCGCCGAAAGCGCCGGACGCCACAGCCACTGCGCGCGCACCTGTAGCGCCTGCAGCAGCAGCAGCGCCACTCGCCAAACCCAGCTTTATGCAAAAGTGGGGCGGCATGATCGCAGGTATCGGCATGGGCGCCTTGCTCGGCCATTTCCTCGGAAGCAGTTTTGCCGGCATGGGTGGTATTTTGAATATCCTGCTCATCGCCGCGGCGCTGTATATCGCCTTCAAATTTTTCGCCAATCGTCGTGCAGCAGGTGCGGCTAACGCCATGCAATACGCTGGCGCGGGCGCACCAGCGTCACAGCCCATTGATACCAAGCCAGTGAAATTTGGCGGCAGCGCGGCAGCTGCGCCGATGGAAGTGGATACGCGCAACATCCCGGCCGATTTTCAAATCGAACCATTCGTACGCCAAGCGAAATCCGCGTTCATTCGCATGCAAGCCGCCAACGACGCAAAAGATTTGAACGACCTGCGCGACTTCACCACGCCGGAAGTATATGCTGAGCTGTCGATGCAAATGCAAGAGCGCGGCGACGTAAAACAAAAAACCGACATCGTGACATTGAATGCCGATTTAATCGAAGTCGTCACCGAAGGCGATGTCGCCATCGCCAGCGTGCGCTACAGCGGCTTGATCCGCGAAACCGGTGAACAAGCGACGCCGTTTGATGAAATCTGGCATGTGCAAAAAAATCTCAAAGACGCGAAAGCGACTTGGTTGGTCGCGGGTATACAACAAGTAAGTTAATCATCCAGGAGTTCCCTCCCCTTCAACCCTCGGCCACTTCACCCGAGGACAAGGGGGAGGGTTAGGGTGGGGATGGGTAGTTGTTGAAATTGCACTTACACCCATCCCCCTCCTATCCTCCCCCTTGAAGGGGGAGGGACATTGCATCATAAAGAAGAGTTGAAATTGATTTAAATTATTTGATAGACGCTAAAAAGCTACTATGCAATTCCCTGCAGCCCTATTCGTCGCCCCCATCAATCATCTCCTGCGTTCAGCCTCTTGGGCGCAGGAGAAATTGAAACCGTTCTCCGGCAAAACTGCCGCATTCGAAATATTTCCGCTCACTTATCGTTACACCGTACAAGCCGATGGCGACGTAAAGTCCGCCATGCCCGGCAGCAAAGAAGACGTCCACTTTCGCATCAGCCCCTCGTTATTGCCGCGCATCTTGGCGGGCGACGAAGCCGCGTTTAAGGATGTGCCGATAGAAGGCGACAGCGCTTTTGCGCAGGAAATTTCCTATCTTGTGCGCCATTTGAAATGGGATGTGGAAGAAGACCTAAGCAAAGTCGTCGGCGATGTTGCCGCGCATCGTACCGTCAACACCGCAAAAAATTTCACCGGCTGGGCAAAACAATCCACGGAAAACCTTGCACAAAATTTCAAAGAATACTGGACCGAAGAAAAACCGCTGGTCGCTAAATCCATCCGCTTGGAAGAATTCGCCAAACAAGTCGATACCCTGCGCGATGACGTCGAGCGTTTGGAAAAACGCATCGACAGTCTTTCAAAAAGCTAACGACCCGAGAGCATCCAAGAAATTCCCTCCCTTTCAAGGGGAGGGTTAGGGTGGGGATGGGTGTGAATTCCCCCCAAATCTGAACAAACGTAACTCAAATCAACTTTGCCGGGGGTAGCCCGGCGGCTAGTCACTTTTCTTGCTTCGCCAAGAAAAGTAACCAAAAGAAGACGAGCCCTCCGCGCTGCTTTTTGTTTTTTGGTTTTGTTGTCGCTGATATTTCTGTTGTGAATCGGGCGGCGAGAAAACTCGCTGTCACCTTCAATTGAAAACTGAAACACTGCGTAGCTCAAACAGGTTCTCGCCGACGGCCCCCGATTCACAACAAAAATATCAGCGGCGCAGAAGGGAGTCCGTTTCTTTCTTCGATTTGTGTGTAGGGTGCGCTCGCGCACCAAAACACTTTGAATTACAGAAAGGCTTGTTTAACAAGTGTGGTGCACGAGCGCAACCTACACGAATAACAGAGCGCCCCGAATTTTATCAGCTCTTTCTTTGGAAAAAGGATGTGTCAGATCGGGGTTTGCGAGTTCCCAAATTGCCTGCTTGGTCTGATTGCTAAGGGCGCCTCTGAATCCAATGTCATCTCTAAATTTGATCATATTTGCCCACTGATCTATTTCACTTGTAGTAAGTTCGCCACCAATGAAGCGGTCTAAAACATTTATAACATGGTCGGGAGTCAAGATAACCAACTTCACTTCTGAGTCCCAAGGGTGTTCTGCTAACATATCGCCGATCTCTTTAAGCGGTCTACGAAACTCAATCAGATTTTCCAAAACTTCCTTTCTTGAAATATTCATACAATCATTGTCCTAGGAAAACTTTCGGGGAATTTAGTGTTGCGTCTAGAGCGAAAGGTGTCTGTCTAGAATTATTTCTGATTGATAACACTTTGATAATAGCCTCAGATACCTCCTCTGGTATCGCGCAATGAGTTAAGGCTAATCGCGCCATAATAGCCAAGAATACATTCTATTCATTACATGCAGGCCCCTACATTTGCTGGAAAAGCATTACCAAACAACATCAAGTCAAACCGCGCCACTGTAGTAAAATAGCGTAATGAAATTTTTCCGTTTTATCAAAATCATCTGGGTTACGCTGCGTTTTGGGTTGGATGAATTCATCCTCGCTCATGCGCGTGCGCGCACTTTGCGTGGGCTGGTTCGCTTTCTGTTGTTCTGGCGCAAGCTGAATCAGCCGCGTGCTGAGCGTCTGCGTCTCGCGCTGGAAAGTCTTGGCCCGGTGTTTGTGAAATTCGGCCAGGTGTTATCGACGCGCCGTGATTTGTTGCCGACCGACATCGCCGATGAACTGGCCAAGCTGCAAGATCAAGTGCCGCCGTTCTCGTCTGAGCTGGCGATACAAACGCTGGAACGTGTTTACAAAAAACCGCTGAGCGAAATATTCAAACAATTCAATCCGCTTCCCGTGGCCAGCGCATCGGTG
>JBEEJL010000089.1:0-2666 GCA_041169175.1 Pseudomonadota bacterium
GTAACTCATTGATTTTATTTAACTATTTATTATTTATAATTCGCGTTTTAGCGTCCGTGCGACGACATAGGCCGAGACTTTGTCTGCGCCGGATTTTTTTAGCATGGAGGCAAATTCATTCAGCGTTGCGCCGGTTGTCATTACGTCATCGACCACTGCGATATGTTGGCCGCGCAAATCGAGATCGCAACTGAATGCACCGCGCACGTTGGCGTGACGCTCTTTCCACGGTAACTGCGCTTGTTCTTTGGTGTCTTTTACGCGCTGATAGCCGGTCAATTGCAAGGGCAGTTTCCATTGTTTGATGACGCTTTTGGCGATTTCAACCGACTGATTAAAGCCGCGCGCCTGCAAGCGAGCGCTGTGTAACGGCATAGCGAAAAGTCTATCCGGCTTTTCCGCGCCGTGTAGCTTGCGCAATAAACCACTGGCGATAAAATCAACCAGCGCGAGATTGCTGCGATATTTGATTTGATGCACCAAAGTATCGATGGGGAAACGGTAATCAAAAGCTGCGAGCGTCGCGTCAAATTCCGGCGGGTAACTCAAACATTCGCCGCACACGCCCCCGTGCGCAGTCGCGTGGGCGCATTGCGGGCAGGCAGGCGCGTCGTGGTACGGCAGCGCGCGCGCGCAGGCTTCGCATAAGGGTTGCGCGTGCGCCCGCGCGGCGCAGAGGAGGCAATCCTGCGGCAACATGGGCTTCGTGTATTTCAATAGAGAAGAAATTGACAGCATGGCGCGATTCGCAGAAGATACCTGTTCATTTTACCCGACTGCGATACAGCCCATGCAATCTATTCCGATTCGCGAAGTCATTAGCGCAAAACCTGCCCCTATTAAAGCAGACAAAATTTCCGTTGAATCGATAGAACAATTATTCGATTTGCCGTTTAACGATTTACTGTTTCGCGCGCAAACCATCCATCGCGAAAATTTCGAGCCGAATGCGGTGCAGCTTTCCACTTTGCTGTCGATCAAGACCGGCGGTTGCCCGGAAGATTGCGGCTATTGCCCGCAAGCGGCGCGTTACGATACCGGCGTCACCAATCAGGAAATATTGCCTCTGCAAGAAGTGTTGGACGCCGCCAAAGCAGCAAAGGCCAACGGTGCATCGCGCTTTTGCATGGGCGCAGCGTGGCGCGGGCCGAAGCAAAAAGATCTGGAACCGGTGCTGGAAATGGTGAAAGCGGTGAAAGCGCTCGGCCTGGAAACCTGCGCCACGCTCGGCATGTTGCGCGACGGACAAGCGGAACAATTAAAGTCCGCCGGACTCGATTATTACAACCACAACCTCGACACCGCGCCGGAATTTTACGGCGATGTGATTACCACACGCGATTATCAAGACCGCCTCGACACGCTTGATCGCGTGCGCGACGCGGACATTCATGTCTGTTGCGGCGGCATTGTCGGCATGGGCGAAACGCGGCGTGCGCGCGCCGGATTGATTGCGCAATTGGCCAATATGCACCCGCAACCCGAATCGGTGCCGATCAATAACCTGGTGCAAATCGAAGGCACACCTTTGTATGGCACGGACAAACTCGATCCGCTCGAATTCGTGCGCACCCTCGCCGTCGCGCGTATCACCATGCCAAAAAGTTATGTCCGTTTATCAGCAGGCCGTCAGGAAATGTCGGAATCGACGCAGGCTTTATGTTTTCTTGCCGGAGCCAATTCGATTTTTTACGGCGACAAATTGCTCACCACCGGCAACCCGGAAGCCGCGCGCGATAAGCAATTAATGCAAAAACTTGGGCTGCATGCTCAGTAGTAGTAGGTAATCTGACTACCTAATTACCCTACTTATGGCATTTTGCGCTTGCAATCAGCGCAAACTTTGCTACATTGCAAACATGCGTGCATTGATCCAAAAATTCGGTCTTCGTTTTGCCTTATTCGGCTTACTGCTGAACGTGATGTGGCCATTGCTCGCCAACGCCAATCCGGACAAGCAAGTCACGCTGATGCTTTGCACGTCCACTGGCATGAAACAAGCCAGCCTGGCGCAAACCGATCAGATCTCGCAAACCGGCGTTCCGGTTAACGACCACACCGCAAGCCACTGCCCGCTGTGCGTGACCCTCGGAAATGATTTCATCGCGACATTGCCCGCCACCAATCATATAGCGCCTGCAGTTTCTGCATTTTTTGTTTCCTTAATTGAATCAACACACTTTTTTACTGCAACGCCCTACCTCACGCCACCCTCTCACGCCCCGCCTGCCGAATAGTCCGTTAGTTCTCTGCATCATTAAAAATTAACTCGCCTGCTCTGCGCAGGAAAGTAATCTGCATTTCATTCGTGCCCGCGACATTTATTTCACTTTTAAAAAGTGAAATGACGAGGGCAAATATTTGAGGGTATTTATCATGTTGAGCAAATTTATTTCTCTGACCGCATGCTTAGTCATCGGACTGTTTTCGCTGGAAGCCAGTGCCAGTTGCGGCGCATCGTTTTGCCCGATTAACACCGACTGGAATTCCCAGGACGCATGGGCAGGTAGCGGCGGGCGTTTTGATTTACGTTATGAACACATTAACCAAAATCAACTTCGTTTCGGTAGCAGCAAAACCGTTGCCGAACAATCACCGGACGAGCCGGACGAAATTGCCACGAGCAATCGCAATTGGATAGCGACGCTGGATTACAATCTCAACCC
>JBEEJL010000090.1:0-6177 GCA_041169175.1 Pseudomonadota bacterium
TATCCAGCGCGGTTCCCCACAACACGGCTTTTTTGCCGCCCGCATTCATCGCCACGTTACCGCCGATGCATGACGCATCGGCTGATGTTGGATCGACGGCGAACACAAATCCCGCTGCTTCAGCGGCTTCCATCACGCGCCGCGTGACTACGCCCGCGCCGCAATGAATGGTAGGGACTTTATCGGCCACGCCAGGTAATTGCGCTAGCGTAACTGCGCCGTGGCGATCGAGTTTTTCCGTGTTGATGACGGCAGACAATTTATCCAGCGGGATTGCGCCGCCGGTGTAGCCGGTGCCGCCGCCACGCGGGATAATCGTTAGACCTAGCTCGATACAGACTTTGACGATGCCGGCCATTTCGTCTTCGGTATCCGGCGCAATCACCACAAACGGGTATTCGACGCGCCAATCGGTCGCGTCGGTCACATGCGATACGCGCGCAAGGCCGTCGAATTGAATATTGTCATCGCGCGTGATGGCGCCGAGTTGTTTTTTGGTTTTTTTGCGCAGTTGCTTGGTGTCGGCAAATTCCTGCTCGAAATCATCGACGGCTTTTTTCGCCGCGACCAATAATTCGCCGACTTTTTCCGTGCGCGTGTCTTCGCTCTGCGCGGCTAATAATTCTTCTGCGTTTTCGCTGGCGTCGGTGATACGGCGTTTTTCAATTTCGCTCAATCGATGGCGCAAGGCTTCGACCAATGCCGCGAGACGTTTCGGGTTGTCGAGCAAATCGTCTTGTAAATAGGGGTTACGTTGCACTACCCAAATATCGCCGAGCACTTCATATAACATGCGCGCCGAGCGACCGGTTTTACGCTCTTCGCGCAGGTCATTCAGCGTATGCCACATGGGCTCGCCTAACAAACGGATAACAATTTCGCGGTCGGAAAAGGAGGTGTAGTTGTACGGAATTTCTCTGAGGCGGGCGGTCATGGAGTGCTTTTATAAGTAGGACTACTAAAGTAACATTTTAACGCATTGCAGCATTCATAGCATGCCTGAGTGAATGGGGTAGGCAAGAACAAAATAACGCGCAAATTTCCCAACAGCCATAAACAACGTCACCCACAGCCAATTTAGCCGCAGCCAGCCAGCCGCCACGCATAATGCGTCGCCAATAATCGGCGTCCAGGCAAACAACATCGACGCGCTGCCGAACTTCTCCACATATATCAGCCCGCGATTCGGCGTGTTCGGCTGGGGAAAAATTCTGCCGATGAAATAAGAAGTCAGCCCGCCTAAAGTATTGCCCACCGTACCAATGACCAGCGCGGGCCAGTAAAGTTGCGGATGCATTTTTAATACGCCGACGAGTACTAACTCGGAGCCGCCGGGTAACAGAGTCGCGGCGAGAAAACTCGATGCGAATAAGGACCAGAGGCTGGCTTCAGGTGAGAGCAGCGCGTCCATCAAGCGGGTAAACGTAAGGGTAGTTGATGCAGTAAACCGAAATCAGGTTGTGGCAAATGCGGGACGACGCCGAGCAGTGGTGCGTGGATGCGTTGTTGGAGTGTTGCGATATTTTCATCGAACACCGGCATGTCTGGATCAAGCGTATTCGCTACCCAACCCGCGAGTGTCAGCCCGCGCGCGCGCGCTGCGTCTTGCGTGAGCAAGGCGTGATTGAGACAACCGAGACGCATACCGACGACTAGAATCACCGGCAAGTTGAGTTTGACAGCCAGGTCGGCCATGTCGAGTTGGTCGTTGAGCGGTACTTTGAATCCGCCTGCGCCTTCGACAAACACCCAGTCGGATACGGCGCGAATTTTTTCCAGCGAAATGGAAATTTTATTCAAATCAATGCTGATGTTTTCTTTGGCCGCAGCGATGTGCGGCGCGATGGCATCGTGGAAACAATAGGGATTCAAATCGGCTTGGGCGATTTCGACGTTCAAATATTTGCGCAGCGCAATGACATCGTCGTTGATCCAGCCGTTTTCAGTTTGCGTAGCGCCTGCGGCGATGGGTTTCATTGCGCCAACTTTGTCACCGCGCGCCCGCGCAATTTGCAGCAGCGCACAGGTCACCAATGTTTTACCGACACCGGTGTCGGTGCCGGTAATGAAGTAAGCTCGGGACATTATTTTTTCATCACTGTGTGTAAAGTTTTGAGCGTGCTGTTCAGCAAAAACTTAGCTTCGTCGTCATCAATAACATACGGTGGCATAAAATAAACCGTGTTGCCGATGGGTCGCAATAACAATTCGTTTTTCAACGCCTCGCTATAAAACTCGCGCGCGAAGTTTTTATTCTCGCTTTTCACGTCAAACGCCCAGATCATGCCCGTGTTTCTAAAATGTTGATTTAATTGAGAATTTTTTAATTCTTCGCACAGTGAGTTGATGTATTTTTGTTTTGTGCGATTGGTCACCAAACTATTTTCATGCTCAAAAATTTCCAGCGTCGCCAGCGCGGCACGACAAGCTAAGGCATTGCCAGTATAAGAATGCGAATGCAAAAATCCACGCGTCACATCGTCGGCATAAAACGCTTGATAAATTTTATCTGTAGTTAGCACGACTGACAGCGGCAAATAACCACCGCTAATACCTTTGGATAAGCATAAAAAATCCGGTGTGATATTCGCCTGCTCGTAAGCGAAAAAAGTTCCCGTACGGCCGAAGCCGACGGCGATTTCATCGGCAATGAAATGAATCTGATATTCGTCGCACAACTCGCGCGCTCGCGTGAGATAGGCCGCGTCGTACATCGCCATGCCTGCCGCGCCTTGCACTAATGGCTCCATGATAAACGCGGCGATGTTGGCGTGATGTTGCGCAAAATGTTTTTCCAACTTGATAGCGCAACGCAAAGCGTAATCGCGCGCCGATTCTCCCTCTTCAGCGAGCCGAAAATCTGGTGTCGGCACCACGGCGCTACAACGCATCAGCGGCGCGTAAGCGTGTTTGAATATCGCTACGTCGGTGACGGACAATGCGCCAAGGGTTTCGCCGTGATAGCCGTTTTGTAAACTGACAAAGCTATTTTTGTTTGGGCGCCCGCTGTTGCGCCAGAAATGAAAACTCATTTTCAGCGCGATTTCCGTCGCCGCTGCGCCATCGGAAGCAAAAAAACTGTGGCCGAGTTTATTATCGGTGCGCGCGCTGAGTTTCTCGGCGAGTAATACTGCAGGCTCGTGCGTGAAGCCGGCCAGCATGACGTGTTCAATTTTTTCCAGTTGGTCGGCGATGGCGGCTTTGATGTGCGGATTGCCGTGGCCGAATAGATTGACCCACCACGAGCTGATGCCGTCGAGATAACGCTTGCCGTCATAGTCGTATAGCCACACGCCTTCGCCACGCTGGATCGGCACCAACGGCAGCGTCTCGAGGAATTTCATCTGCGTACAGGGGTGCCACAGCGCGTTTCGGCTGCGTGCGCCTAGCTCGTGGTTATTCATATTTATATTGAATATTTTGTATGCGCTGAGTGTAGCAAACATTCGCAGCCAATTCCTGCTCTGCTCGTGTAAAATTAGATTTGACTCTAATTAATTGAAAGCAAGCAATGAGCGACATCAATAAAATCGTGCTGGCCTATTCAGGCGGCCTCGACACCTCGGTGATTTTGAAATGGTTGCAGGACGTTTATAAATGCGAAGTGGTAACCTTCACTGCCGACATCGGTCAAGGTGAAGAGCTCGAGCCGGCGCGCGAAAAAGCCAAAAAAGCCGGCGTAAAAGAAATTTTCATCGATGATTTGCGCGAAGAATTCGTGCGCGATTTTGTGTTTCCGATGTTTCGCGCCAATGCGATTTACGAAGGCGAGTATTTGCTCGGCACCTCGATCGCGCGTCCGCTAATCGCTAAACGCCAAATCGAAATCGCGCGCCAGACCAAGGCCGACGCGGTGTCGCACGGCGCGACCGGCAAGGGCAACGATCAGGTGCGTTTCGAGTTAGGCTATTTTGCTTTGGAGCCGAATATTAAAATCATCGCGCCGTGGCGTGAGTGGGATTTGAATTCGCGTGAAAGCTTATTGGCTTACGCGGAGAAACACGGCATTAACGTTGAAATGAAACATAAAAAAGGTGGCTCGCCGTACTCGATGGATGCCAATTTGCTACACATTTCGTTTGAAGGTCGCGCGCTGGAAGACCCAAGCAAAGAAGCTGAAGAAGATATGTGGCGTTGGACCGTATCGCCGGAAAAAGCGCCCGACCAAGCTGAATACATTGAACTCGAATACGCTAAAGGCGACATTGTCGCGATTAACAACAAAAAAATGTCACCGGCTGAAGTGCTCACCGAGCTCAATCGGGTCGGCGGCAAACACGGCATAGGCAGATTAGACTTGGTGGAGAACCGCTACGTCGGCATGAAATCGCGTGGTTGTTATGAAACCCCGGGCGGGACTATCATGCTGAAAGGCCATCGTGCGATTGAGTCGATTACCCTCGACCGCGAAGTGGCGCATTTGAAAGACGAGCTGATGCCGCGCTATGCCGAAATGATTTACAACGGTTATTGGTGGAGCCCGGAGCGTAGAATGTTGCAGACTATGATCGATGCTTCGCAAGCGAGCGTAAATGGTTGGGTGCGCTTGAAGTTGTATAAAGGTAATGTCATGGTCGCCGGGCGCGATTCGAAAACCGATTCGTTATTCGATGCGAACGTGGCGACGTTTGAAGACGACAAGGGCGCGTATGATCAAAAAGACGCGGCGGGTTTTATCAAACTAAATGCGTTACGTATGCGTATCGCGGCGAACGCCAAGTTGAAACGTAAATAATTTTTTAGATGTATGAGGTAAAGCATGCAGAAAATATCATGGAAATTATTATTGTTGTTGTGCGCGCTGATTGGCGACAATGTGTCTGCGCAAGATAATCCACCAACCGCCGAACCAGCTGTACCTGTGGTTGAGGCGGTGAAGCAAGAGCAAACCACGATAGAGCCGCCCGCAAGTGGCCCAGTGCAAGTAGCGGCCCCTGCTTCAGTGCAAGAACTCTATGTTCCCGCATTGGGCAGCGGGGTGATTGTCTATTCCGAGCCGAGAAATAAATCCAGTTTACTTGGTTTGATTGAGCCTGGCGCTGGGGTGGCGGCTACAGGCGAAGAGCAAAACGGCTACATGCGCGTTCAAGGTGGCAGCATTACCGGCTGGGTCGATAAGCAGTTACTCAAAAAATCCAGCGCTGAACAAATTATGGGCGAAGAAAAAAAATTCGCTAATAGAGTAACGCGCCCGCGCCTCGCCATCACTAAAATGGTCAAGCGGGAAAATAGCGTCGCGGCCGCCACTGATGGTCGTGTGGTGTTGTATAGCGCGTCGTGGTGTCCGTACTGCGACAAAGCGCGTGCCTATATGCAGCGCAACGGCGTCGCGTTCGACGAACACGATACAGAAAAAAGTGCCAAAGGTCGGCGTGATTACGAAGCAATGAATGGCGACGGCATACCGATTATTTTAGTCAGCAATCATAAAATTGTTGGCTGGAAACAGCGGGAATTTGAGCGGCATTACGGCCTGAGCCAGCCCGCCCCCGAGGAACAGCGCGAACCAGCGCCGGTGGTTCAAGTCGCCAGAGCCGTTGCGCCGCCTGCAAGAATCATTTCGTCCGATGCTGGCCCGGCTTACATGCCGAAAATTGCATCAGGTGTCATCGTCTATTCGCAGCCGACGAATAAATCGACTATCGGCGGATTGATCAAAGGTTCGCAACAAGTCATTGCATTAGGCGAAGAACAAAACGGCTATATGCGCGTGCAAGGTTCGACCGGCGATGGTTGGGTCGATAAATCTTTAATGAAAAAATTGTGAAAGAGAAAAAATGAGTCAGTTTGACAATGTCAGTGTGGTTAAAAAAGCTAATCTTTATTTCGACGGCAAATGCGTATCGCATAGCGTGTTGTTTGCCGACGGCACCAAAAAAACCATAGGCGTGATTTTTCCGTCATCGTTAACCTTCAACACCGCCGCTGCCGAAGTCATGGAATTGAATGCAGGTAAATGCCGCATCAAACTCAAAGGCGAGAGCGATTGGAAAACCTATTCCGGCGGACAAAAATTTAATGTTCCGGCGAACTCGTCTTTTGATATTGAGACGCTAGAAACCCTCGATTACATCTGTCATTTTGTTTAATAAAAAACTCAATATAATCAAATATTTATAGGATAATCATGCCCACCTTTGATATCGTGTCCGAAGTCGATAAACAAGAAGTCAAAAA
>JBEEJL010000091.1:0-5473 GCA_041169175.1 Pseudomonadota bacterium
GCCGACGAACTCGAACGCATCGTCGCGCTGCATGACCCGAGCAACATCGCCGCCGTCATCGTCGAGCCACTGGCCGGTTCCACTGGCGTGTTGGTACCGCCAAAAGGTTATTTAGAAAAACTGCGCGCGATTTGCGACAAGCACGGCATCCTGTTGATATTCGATGAAGTGATTTCCGGCTTTGGCCGCTTAGGCACGCCATTCGCCGCGCAATTATTCAATGTCACACCAGACATGATGACGCTGGCTAAAGGTATCACCAACGCCGCCGTGCCCATGGGCGCCGTCGCAGTGAAACAAGTGGTGTATGACACCGTGGTCAACGCCCACGGCGAAAACGCCATCGAATTTTTTCACGGCTACACCTATTCCGGCCATCCACTCGCCGCTGCAGCAGCCTGCGCAACACTCGATTTATACAAAAAAGAAAACCTGTTCGAACGCGCAAAAGAAATCGCGCCGTACTTCGAACAAGCTGTTCATTCACTCAAAGGCGCACCACACGTTATTGACGTGCGCAACATGGGTTTGGTTGCGGGCGTAGAACTCGAACCGTATGCAGGCAAGCCATCCGCCAAAGCCTACGAAGTCTTCACCCGCTGTTATCAAAAAGGCATTCTCGTCCGCTACACCGGCGACATCCTCGCTTTTTCTCCGCCGTTGATCATTGAGAAAAAAGAGATTGATCAGTTGTTTGGAGTGTTGGCCGATGTGTTGAAAACGATTTAATGCTAAGTGGAGGGTCAGATGAAATATTTTAGCCGAAATATTTTATTTATCATCACCGTATTGCTGGCAAGCTGCGTTGCGACCTCACCCATAGGTAGCCAAAAAAGAGCTGATGAAGTGCCGATGTATGGAGGGCTCGACAGATCGCAAACTTACGATTTAAGAGCCGCCGACGATAAGTTTATTTCTGATGTGACTCAACAATACGGCTCGCGCGAAAAGGCAGGTCGTGTTTGGGTTGAGCAGGGATTCAAATTCTATCAACAAGATAATCTAGGCATGGCGATGCGTAGATTCAATCAAGCATGGTTGCTTGATCCGGCAAATCCAGAGGTTTACACAGGTTTTTCATCTGTTCTACATGACCAAGGAAAAAATTGCGAGGCGAAGCAAATGATGGAGAAAGCGCTTAATCTTAACCCACCTCCATTTCAGGGGATTTATCCAGACGCGGCGCGGATTTTTACTCTTTGTGCGGTCAGCGACAAAGCCCTTGCTCCTACAGCCAAAGAAGACTTGATAGCGCGATCTGAAGCGTTATACAAAAAAGCAGAAGAGCTTGAGCCGAATAAAAAATACGTCTACAGTTCGTGGGCCACTGCTTATTATTGGCGCGGGCAATATGCTGAGGCGTGGACGATGGTGGCTAAAGAGCGTGCATTAGGCGGCAAGCCTGGAGAAAAATTTCTGAGTTTGCTGAGGACGAAAATGGCCGAGCCTGAGAAGTAACAGATAAAAAGCATTGATCGACAGGCTTTGAATTCGACTTGATTAATTGGGAGGCTTTATGCGTCGATTGATTATTTTAGTGTTAGTAGCGATGTGCGTCGGATGTGCTTCAACACATAACCTGAACGAAGGTCCGAATGCACTCGGTGGAGGAGTTCAAACCGCTCAGGTTAAACCCGGCCTGTATTCAATTTATGTCAGAACCAACTGGGCGCCGTGGAGTAATTATTCTGGTGCGAGAAGTGTTTGGACGAAAACTGCAGAGTCGTACTGCGGCAAAGCAGGGTATCAGGAAATTGGTATTTCAGAGACGGACTATGACACTGGCAAACCTGGACCTTTGCCTTATATTGTGACGCAACGTGATGGCCATGCCTTGTGTAATAACGCGGAGACCAGCATGGAGCAGGCGCTGGCATATTTGGGGGCGAAGCCTAAATAGAACGCGCAGATGGTAATGAGTTTATGAGTTGCAGCCCGCGTAAGGTGAAATGAATAACGTGAATTGCGCCGTATGGAATCGTTGAAACGCTACGAGTTGAACTGTTTGCCTTTACTTCGATAAAGGAGACCGCCATGACTAATAGCACTCATGCAAAATTCGCCAAGCGTCGCGCCATCTTGCAATCCTTAGCAGTGGGATTACTGCTAAGCGCATTTCCTTTGCACGCTCAAAATCCCGAAACCAAAAAGCCTCTCAAAATCGGCGTCATCGGCTCCGGTCATGTGGGTGGCGCTATAGGTGAACTTTGGGTGAAGGCGGGGCACGAGGTGATGTTTTCATCACGCAATCTGGAGCACGATAAGGCACTCGCTGCGAAAATCGGTGGCGGTGCCAAAGCGGGCACGGCGAAAGAAGCGGCGGCATTTGGCGAAGTATTATTTTTTGCCGTGCCTTATGCGGCGCTTCCTGAGTTGGGTCGCGAGTTGGCGGCTGAAATTAAAGGCAAGATCACGCTCGACGCATGCAATCCAATTCCCTCGCGCGACGGTGACATGGCAAATGACGCACTAGCCAAAGGAACCGGCGTGGCCTCGCCACAGTTTTTGCCCGGCGCACGTATCGTGCGCGCATACAGCCATGTGGGCTATGCGCAAATGAAACAAGAAGCACATCGTTCCGGTGAACGTCTCGGCATATCGATTGCGGGCGATGATGCGGAAGCGGTGAAGGTTGCGCAGCGTTTGGTAAACGATGCGGGCCATGAGCCGGTGCTAGTTGGCGGTCTCGCACGGGCGAAAGAGTTCGATTACCGCAGCTCGGTATTTGGCAAGCCGATGACGGCAAAGGAGTTGCGGCGAGCGTTTAATCTTTAGGCTCTGTATGTGATAACTTGAAAAAAGATAGCACCAGGAGAGCCCCCAATGTCTGAACATCAACCGAATAAAATTATTCCTGAGCATTTGATGCTTAGCCGATTGGCGCAGTCAGAGCAAATGCGTGAATTTTTTATTCAGATGTGGTTGCAAAATCCGGCTTTGCGAAGCAAGGCGGCAGCAAGGTACTGGAGCTTTTGTCTCCGATTAAGGTCGATAAGCCGTAGCGTGCGCACTGCGCACGATGAATGTTCATGCGCACATTGAGCGTTGTGCTCGAACGGGCATTTTCGTGCGCGGTGCGCACGCGACGGAATTCGCTTTGAAACGTGGTTACGCAAATATTTTTTCTGTGCTTCGCTCAGCAGGTATAATTCTCCCTATTGAATTTTTTGCTTCCAACGCAATCTATTCTTAAACCATCAACGGCGGGCCTCCCCGCATTGCAGCGTAGTGAACCTGGTCAGGTGCGGAAGCAAGCAGCCACAGCTACACCCTGTAAGTGCCGGGGGTTAGGCTCGCCACCTTTTTGATTTTGTTTGTAAGTATGAATCGATTCGTCTGGTTTATTGTTGTTGCTTCGATATTCTGCACCAGCGCACGGGCCGAAATTCCGATATTGGAGTTGGGGCGGGGCGGCGGTGTAAATACGGGCCGCTTGGCGTTTCAGATTGATTCAGGCAGTACTTGGTTGTCTGGCGATCAATGGCATGTAAGGCGCTACTGGGAGCCTGCTATAGGTTTTTGGCAAGGCAAAAGTCGTTTTGGAGATAAGCAGATTTACGAGCTCGCGCTGACGCCGAATTTTCGGTTGGAAAAAAAATCCAATTCGTCGTGGAGTGCTTATGCTGAGTATGGTTTAGGTATTCATCTCATCACCGGTCATCATGTGTCGGACCGTCGTGATCTCGGCAGTAATTACCATTTTGGCAATCACATCGGTGTAGGTTTGCGCTTCGGCGCACATAACGAGTTTGATGTAGGCTATCGCTTACAGCATTTGTCTAACGCAGGTTTGAGGCAACCCAATTTAGGCATTAATTTTAATATCCTGCATTTGCGTTACTCTTATTAACTAATTGATTTAATTGAATAAATTTAATGGCTGTCACGACCGTTCTAGCGCGTAAATTCCGTCCGAAAAACTTTGCCGAATTAGTCGGGCAAGATCATGTCGTGCGCGCATTGAGTAATGCGCTGGAAACCAAACGCTTGCATCACGCGTATCTATTTACTGGCACACGCGGCGTCGGCAAAACCACGATTGCGCGGATTATGGCGAAAGCCTTGAATTGCGAAACCGGTATTACACCTGCGCCGTGCGGCAAATGCAGTGCGTGTACGGAAATCGATACCGGCCGCTTTGTTGATTTGCTCGAAGTCGATGCGGCGACCAATACCAAAGTCGAAGAGATGCGAGAGCTGCTGGACAAGGCGCAGTACATGCCGGTGTCAGGGCGCTTCAAGGTGTATATCATCGACGAAGTTCACATGCTGTCGAAGTCCGCGTTCAATTCGATGTTGAAAACCTTGGAAGAGCCGCCGGAGCATGTGAAATTTATTTTGGCCACGACGGATCCGCAAAAAGTGCCCGTCACTGTTCTTTCGCGCTGCCTGCAATTCAACCTCAAGCAAATGCCGCCGACCTTGATCGCGGAACATTTACAAGTCGTGTTGAAAGCGGAAAATATCCCCTTCGAAATTCCCGCACTGCATATGCTCGGCCAAGCGGCACAAGGCTCAATGCGCGATTCATTGTCTTTGCTCGATCAGGCGATTGCCTTCGGCGGTAACAAAATTACTACAGCGCAAGTGTCGGACATGCTCGGCACGGTGGATCAAGGGCATTTATTTAATTTGCTCGATCAGCTCGCCGCGAACGACGGTAAAAGTATTTTGGCCGAGGCAGAACAAATGGCCGCGCGCAGTTTTTCGTTTGAAGCTGCTCTGCAGGACATCGCGGCAATTTTCCATCGCATCGCTTTGCTGCAAACGGTACCTGCCAGCGCCGATGCGTCGCAACCGATGTACGCTAGGTTGGAAAAACTTGCGCAAACTTTTGCCCCAGAAGATGTGCAACTGTATTACCAGATTGCGCTCAATGGTCGGCGCGATCTCGCGTTAGCACCGGATGAGTTCGCTGGATTCAGCATGACCTTGATGCGTATGTTGGCGTTCCGGCCTGCTGGCGGCGCGCAAATGGGGCAGGGCAGTGGTGTAAGTCATGCGCCTGCGCCGAGACCATCTGCTCCCGCTGCAGCAAGAGCGGTAGCGACAGTCGCCGCAACAGAACCCATCGCGAAAGCACCAACGCCCGTAGCGCAAGTTGCCGCACTCGCACCGAGCCCAACTGAAGTAAATACTTCTGCTAATGTTAATTTCAACGGCGATTGGCTCGCTTTAGTCAGCGAAATAAAACTCGGCGGCATGGCGGCGATGTTGGCGCAACATGCCGAATTGAAATCGTTTGAAGGCCGTAAGTTTGAACTGATCGTTCCTGAAGCACACAAACATTTGGCCGAAAAAACCTACCTGGATAAACTCAAAACCGCATTGGACGCGCATTTCGGCGCGAGTGTGATGTTAAAAATTGCCGTGGGCGAAACCAGCGGCAACTCCGTCGCCGTGGTGATTGAAAAAGAACAACAGACCAAACAAAACAGCGCCATCGCCGCGATAGAGCAAGACCCCTTCGTGC
>JBEEJL010000092.1:0-3953 GCA_041169175.1 Pseudomonadota bacterium
GCAGTGGCAATACAATCACGAACGCCCCAATATGGCCTTGGGCGGCATCACACCCAAACAGCGGCTGGCCATGGCCGCTTAACCTCTACTTCTAAACTCATTGAGAAAAGGGGGGATTACCGCAGAATAATCATTTCCATGTGCTTTATAGATTTTGGAAATGAGATTTTTAATTTCTCTATCCATTTCAACAAGGCTTTTCACATCTGGTGATTTTGACAAGGTACGATATTCGGCTAACTTAGCGTCAAGCAGTGCCTGAAAATTCTTTGAGCTAATAGCAGGGCTTTTGGCTAAATTTTTATCAAGTCGTGGCTGGAAGTTGTCCAAGCTTAACGCTGCAATGGAGAATAGACTCGCCCAAATAAAAAAAATGAACTGAAAGATGATCGTAAATATTGTCTTCATTTCTAGACGTTTACCTTCAAGGAACAGAGGCGTTTACAAAAACTTCAAAGCAATACTAAATTATCCCGATGCACCAACTCCGCTTCATCCACATAACCTAATATCGCTTCAATCTCCGCGCTCGGCTTGCGCATAATTTTGCGTGTTTCATCGGCGCTGTAGTTGGCGAGACCGCGCGCGATGTCGTGGCCCTCGGCGTCAGTGACGGTGATGACTTCGCCGCGTTCGAAACTTCCGCTGACGTTGGTGATGCCGATAGGCAATAAACTTTTGCCATCAATGCGCAAAGCTTTTACTGCGCCGGCATCGAGCATGACTTTGCCGCCGACTTGTAGATGATCGGCGAGCCATTGTTTGCGTGCGGCGAGCGTCAGCGTTTCAGCGTTGAGTTGGGTGCCGATGGCTTCGCCTTGCGCGAGGCGTTGTAACACTTCTGGTTCGCGGCCTGAGACGATGATGGTGTGTGCACCGCTGCGCGCGGCGCGTTTGGCGGCGAGGATTTTGGTGAGCATGCCGCCGCTGCCGATGTTGCTGCCTGCGCCGCCGGCCATTTGTTCTAATGTCGCATCGCCTGCTTTTGCTTCGCTCACTAGCGTGGCAGATTTATCTTTGCGCGGATCAGCTGTGAATAATCCTTGCTGATCGGTGAGAATAATCAGGCAATCGGCTTCGATTAAATTCGTTACCAATGCACCCAAGGTATCGTTGTCGCCGAAACGAATTTCATCGGTGACGACGGTGTCGTTTTCGTTAATGATGGGAATGACGTTGAGTGCGAGCAGAGTGCGCAGCGTGGTGCGTGCGTTGAGATAACGTTTGCGGTCGGCGAGGTCTTCGTGCGTCAACAAAATTTGCGCGGTGTGCAAGCCATGTTCGCGAAAACACGATTCATACACTTGCACCAAACCCATTTGCCCGACGGCGGCGGCGGCTTGTAATTCATGTACGGCGTGTGGACGTTTTTTCCAACCTAAGCGCAACATGCCTTCGGCAATCGCGCCGCTCGACACCAGCACGACTTGTTTGCCGGATTTTTTTAGCGCGGCGATTTGCTTGACCCAATTACCAATCGCGCCGTGGTCCAGCCCTGCGCCTTCGTTGGTGAGCAAGCTGCTGCCGATTTTGATGACGATACGTTGTGATTTTGAAACGACAGATGTCATAAATTATTTAATATAATCAAATGGTTATAATGTTTTTATTCTGACGCGCCTTCAGGTAGTTTTGCAGTGGGTTCTGGCCGCGCGAGTTCGGAAATATGATCCATGATGGCGTAAGTTAATTCTTTGCAGCCATCGCCGGTCATGGCGGAGATGGTGAAAAATTTTCCTTTCCAGCCGAATTTTTTTACGAAGGCTTTGATGCGTTTGTCGCGTTCTTTTTCGTCGGGCAGTAAATCCAATTTATTTAAGACTAACCAACGCGCTTTATCGAATAGCGATTGATCATATTTTTTCAGTTCGTTGACTATGGCTTTGGCTTCGTGAACCGTGTCGGTGTTTTCGTCGAACGGTGCCAGATCGACAATATGTAGCAACAATCGTGTGCGCTGTAAGTGACGCAAAAATTGATGGCCGAGTCCCGCGCCCTCGGCTGCGCCTTCGATCAAGCCGGGAATATCGGCGATGACGAAGCTGCGATTTTCATCGACGCGCACTACGCCGAGATTCGGATGCAAGGTAGTGAAAGGGTAATCAGCAACCTTCGGCCGCGCAGCGGACACCGCGCGAATGAAAGTGGATTTGCCCGCGTTCGGCATGCCGAGCAAACCGACGTCGGCTAACACTTTCAGTTCGAGTTGCAGCTCGCGCACTTGGCCTTCTTCGCCCGGTGTTGATTGTCTTGGTGCGCGGTTGATGCTGGATTTGAAATGCAAATTGCCCATGCCGCCAATGCCGCCGCGCGCGAGCAAGACTTGTTCGCCGTGATGCGTCAGGTCGGCGATGACTTCTTCTGTGTTCGCATCGGAGATTTGCGTGCCGACAGGCATGCGCAGATAGAGATCATCGGAGCCTTTGCCGTTGCAATCCGAGCCACGTCCGCTTTCACCGGCTTTGACGCGATGAATGCGCGCGAAGCGATAATCGACCAGCGTGTTGACATTGCTGTCGGCCAGCGCGTATATCGAGCCGCCTTTTCCGCCGTCGCCGCCATCCGGCCCGCCGCGCGGAATATATTTTTCCCGACGAAAGCTGGCACAGCCGTTGCCGCCGTCGCCAGCGTGGATTTCAATTTTTGCTTCGTCGATGAATTTCATAATTTAATTACCTGAAAAACTTTACCACAGAGGCACGGAGGTGCAGAGAAAAACAAGAGAACAAAATTCTGAACTGAGCAGTCCTCCACCTTGAAGTGGGAGGTTAGGGGGGGAATGGGTATTTGCGCAGACACAACCGACACCCATCCCCACCCTAACCCTCCCCTTGAAGGGGAGGGGACCTCTTGGCTCAATCAAAATTTCTTAAGACTTATCGCTTTTCTCTGTGTCTCTGTGGTGAAAAAAAATAAAACGAAAAAAACAAAACCACAAATAAAAAAGCCCCGTCTTGCGGCGGGGCTTTTTCATTACTTTGTAAAACTTACACCGCCACCACAAGAACCGTCTTGCGTTGGCTGGGGCCTTTTACGGTGAATTCCACTTTGCCGTCAACTTTGGCGAACAAGGTGTGATCCTTGCCCATACCGACGTTGTCGCCTGGGTGAAATTGCGTACCGCGCTGGCGCACGATGATGCTGCCAGCTGGAATCAACTCGCCGCCGTAGGCTTTTACCCCTAAGCGTTTTGATTCTGAATCGCGACCGTTACGGGAACTGCCGCCTGCTTTTTTATGTGCCATGAATAGTCTCCTGCTTAACCTGAAATACCGGTGATCTGGATTTCGGTGTAATTCTGACGATGACCCTGATGCTTCTGATAATGTTTGCGCCGGCGCATTTTGAAAATCTGCACTTTGTCGTGACGACCGTGCGAAAGTACCTTGGCCTTGACGCTTACACCACTCAGGATCGGTGTGCCGATTTTGACGGAGTCGCCTTCGCCCATCATCAACACTTGGTCCATCGTGATTTCTGCGCCTACGTCTGCCGGTATCTGTTCTATTTTCAATTTTTCGCCGGAGATAACGCGATACTGCTTACCACCGGTTTTTATGACCGCATACATAAGAAATGCTCCTGAAATCCAATGAAATCAAATAAATATATCCGCTTTTCAGCGAACCCCACAATATACAGCAAAAGGCATTTCAGGTCAAAAGCTCTCTGTGGTCGAGAATTATCCATGAAAACATTTAGTTGACAGGGTGGGGCGGCGTTTCTACCATGCATGCTTTCCCGTTGCTTTGCCTCAAACTCCCTTGAATATCGATAATCTCCGAAGTGTCATAGACGCCGACATGCGCGCGGTGGACGAAGTCATCCGCCACAAGCTGTATTCCGAAGTCGCGCTGATTCGCAAAATTTCCGATTACATTATTTTGTCCGGCGGCAAGCGCTTGCGCCCGGCGCTGGTTTTGTTATCCGCCGGCGCATTTGGTTATAAAGGT
>JBEEJL010000093.1:0-7368 GCA_041169175.1 Pseudomonadota bacterium
TCATCGACCCCGATGAATGCATCGACTGCACCCTATGCGTAGCCGAATGCCCCGTCGATGCGATTTACGCCGAAGACGACGTGCCAGAAGGCCAGCAACATTTCACCGCGCTGAATGCTGAGTTAGCGAAACAATGGAAGCCGATTGTTGAGCTGAAACCTGCGATGCCTGAGGCGGATAAATATAAAGATGTGAAAAAGAAATTGGATTTGTTGGAGCGTTGATTGTTTACCTGATTTCAAAAGAACCATTATCATATTTTTTCATTGAGTTTCAGGGGGCTATTTTTAGTTAGCGACAAAACGGTAAATTATGAACAGGATCGAACAAGAGCTTAAAAATCAGCAGAAGCGAATATGGTTTGAGCGAATTAAAGAATCTAAGTTTCCCATCGGCTTCTTAATGGTAATAGTGATGGTACTTTCGTGGAATATCTACCGTGCTACTGACAAGATCAAAGAAAATGAAAAATTGCTTGGAGTGCTCGATGGGATACACCAAGTCCAAGGCAACCTTGGCTCGTCTACTACAATGCTTTCGATAGAATTAAGCAACGGCGAAAATGTGTTGGTTACAGCGCCCGTTAATCTCGTTGTAAGAGAAAATACCGAAGTAGAGGTCATTCGAGGCACGACAGAACATGGTTCGGTTTATTACTATTTCAGCAGGTATAAGAAGTCAAAATGAGCAAGAATAGGGCGTAATGAGTTTTGCGAATTGCGCCGCATGAATCTTTGAACCGCTACAAAATATTGCACCAAGACTAATCGCTAAAATCCTCATTCGGCGCAATTCGCTGCACTCATTGCGCCCTACCAATTCTTCGCGCTCCTGAATTTTCTCACATTCTGCATCGCACCAAACCCATGCACCTTAAAAATTCCACGCACTATGCGCTTGCATAAAGCTTTCTGCATATTTCCGTAAATTAATATAAATATTTGATTTAATTAAATAATTTATAGTGGCACGATGGTTGCAATATCCTTATGTATGGATACGGGATGCTCACTGGCGGGCTGGATGAATTCTTCACCCGCACGACTAGCGGCGCCACGCCCACCACCCGCCACATGCTGCCCGATGCCCTGGGCTCAGTCATCGGCTTAACCGACGACACGGGTGCGCTGGTCAAGCAATACAGCTATGAACCCTACGGCGAAACCGCCAGCACCGGCGAAGCCAACGACAGCAGCTACCAATACACCGGACGCGAGAACGACGGCACCGGGCTTTACTATTACCGCGCGCGCTACTACCATCCGCAGATGAAGCGCTTTATCTCGGAAGACCCGTTGGGGGTGGCAGGCGGCGTGAATCTGTATCAGTATGTGGGCGGGATGCCGACGATGTTTACGGATCCGACTGGACTAGATTGGTTTCGCCAGCCAGGAGCCCCCTACTATGCTGGTAGAGATGGATCTATCGTTGAGCCAGGACCAAATGGCAATGGAAGAGTAGTCGATGACTCTGTGCCTGCTGGCCATACATTTGCTCAAATGCACGACAACTTGGTTGATGCAGATACGGCGGTGGGATTGCCGGATTGGTTAGCAAACATTCCTACCATGATTCCAGTGTATGTCACGGCCGTAATTAAAGAAATCAATAGAAGCATTGCCGAGACAGTATCAGATATTATTCGACCAAGCCCGGGGTGTAAGTAGGTGACAAATTTATGCAACAACTAGGTTTTAAGCCTCATTTTGACTCTTTGAGCTCTTACACGATTCTGGTCAAACGAATTGTGCTTGTTATTGCATCATGTCTTGCGTTTGTATCCTGTGGACAATTGGCGATGGATGACGTTAGCAACGTTCCTGAATTTTCTGGCGCCATCGGCAAAAAATTTAGGACAAAGGATGACCTGTTAGCGATCGGGGTTACTAAGGACGCGAATTACAAGAAGATGGCTGATCATATTACTTTGGTTCCGATCCCAGGATTTTCTGGCCCTGAAGTGGTGACCAAAGCGCGAGTAAGCAAAGGATTCGTTTTTCAAGTGGTAGGTGTGCTTAAGGCTGCTAGCGTTGCTTCCAAGAGGGTGATCTATATCGTAGAGGACGTTAATACAAGAAAATTCAAAGGAACACCTATTGGAATCACTCTGACCGGTCAAATAAGTGATCGAAATCTTGGATTGGATGAATCAATTTACGAAAAAATGTAATTCGCACCCCCCAAATAATTTAGCCCGCGTAGGTTGCAATGAACGCAGCAAGACGTAGGGCAATGAGCTTGGCGAATTGCGCCGCATGAAATCTTTGGATCATTACAAAGTATTGTGAAACCATAGCTCGTCGTGATTTGCATTCGGCGCAATTCGCTTTACTCATTGCGCCCTACCAATTCTGCATCGCACCAAAACCATGCCCACAAAATATTCCACGCACTATGCGCTTGCGTAATGCATGCCAAGCAATTCTATAAAATACGGTAACTAATTGATTTAATTAAATAATATATAATGGCACGATGGTTGCGATATCACCTGTATGGATACGGGAATCGCCAGTCGAGAAACAAAATCCACTTGCTGTTATTGCGGCGTGGGATGCGGTGTCATCATCGAGCATGATGGTGCGCGCATTATCAACGTGCGCGGTGATGCGGATCATCCGGCGAACCTTGGTCGGCTTTGCACTAAGGGTGCGACTTTACATCTTTCCAATGCGCCGGATGCGCGGGCGACGTTTCCTGTGTTGCGCACTGCGCGCGATGCGCAGCGTAATCGAGTCGATTGGAATGTTGCGCTCGATCATGCGGCAGAAAAATTCTCCAGCATTATTCGCGAGCACGGCCCCGACGCTGTCGCCTTCTATATATCCGGCCAATTACTCACTGAAGACTATTATGTGTTCAACAAACTCGCCAAGGGTTTAATTGGTACCAATAACGTCGATAGCAATTCGCGTTTGTGCATGAGCTCAGCCGTGGCGGGCTACAAAGCCACGCTCGGTGCCGATGCGCCACCCGCGTGTTACGAAGACATTGATCATGCCGAGTGCATTTTCATTGCCGGTTCCAACACCGCGTTCGCGCATCCGATTTTGTATCGCCGCATTGAAGATGCGCGCGCAAAAAATCCTGCGCTGAAAATCATCGTGGTCGATCCGCGTAAAACCGACACCGCGCGCGAAGCCGATTTGCATCTAGCGATTTTGCCTGGCACGGATGTGGCGCTTTACAACTCAATGTTGCACGTCATGCTTTGGGAAAACTTGTGTGATCTGGATTATTTGCGCGATCACACCACGGGTTTCGGTGCGCTGAAACAAACCGTGCGCGATTACACGCCGCAAATGGTGGCCGATGTGTGCGGCGTGCTGGCGGAAGATATTGTCACTGCAGCGAAATGGTTCGCGCAATCGCGCGCGACGCTGTCGATGTATTGCCAAGGTTTGAATCAATCAACCCACGGCACACAAAACAACGCCGCGTTAATCAACTTACATTTAGCCACCGCGCACATCGGCGAACCCGGCGCAGGGCCGTTGTCGCTCACCGGGCAACCGAATGCGATGGGCGGGCGCGAAGTGGGCGGCATGGCGAATCTCATGTCCGCGCATCGCGATATGGCGAACGCGGAGCATCGTGCAGAAGTTTCCAAATTGTGGGGTGTCGATGATGTGCCTTTTTCTCCAGGAAAAACGGCAGTGGAAATGTTTGAAGCCTTGCGCAACGGAACTATCAAAGCCATCTGGATTGCCTGCACCAATCCCGCGCAATCCATGCCCGATGCCAAGTTGATTCGCGAGGCTTTGGAAGGTGCGGAGTTCGTCGTGGTGCAAGAAGCCTACGCCAACACGGACACAACGGCGTTCGCTGATTTGCTCTTGCCTGCTACCACATGGGGTGAGAAAGACGGCGTCGTGACCAACAGCGAACGTCGCATCACACGCGTGCGTGAGGCCGTAAGTGCGCCAGGCGAAGCGAAACACGATTGGCACATTGCGCGCGATTTTGCTTTGAAGCTGGGCGAAAAACTCGGCAAGCCGCAAGCCGCAAAAATGTTTGCGTATGAAAAGCCGGAAGATATTTTCAATGAGCACCGTGAATCGACGCGTGGCCGCGATCTCGACATTAGCGGTTTGAGTTATGCACTGTTGGAAAATAAAGGCCCACAGCAATGGCCGTTCCCCGAAGGTGCAACTGCTGGTAAACCACGCTTGTATGCAGACGGAAAATTCCCCACCGCCGATGGTCGCGCGAAAATTTTCAACGCGGTGTATCAACCGACGGCAGAGAAAACCAACGCGCGCCATCCGCTGCATTTCAACACCGGCCGCTTGCGTGATCATTGGCACGGCATGAGCCGCACCGGAAATGTCGCGCGCCTGTTCAATCATGAGGAAGAACCGTTGTTGACGATGAACGCGACCGATATGGCGCGGCGTCATCTGGTCGATGGCGACATTGCTCGCGTTAGCGGTTTGCGCGGCGACATCGCCGTGCGCGTGATGGCGAGCGATGACATGCGCCAAGGCCAAACATTTTTGCCCATGCATTGGGGCGCGCGCTTTATGAATTCGGCCGGCGCGAATGCGTTGACCAATAACGCGTTCGACGCCATGTCTAAACAACCGGAACTGAAACACGCTGCAGTGCAAGTGAGCAAGCTCGATTTGCCGTGGCAGTTGGTGGTGATGCGCAAAGCCAATGACGCGCACAGCGCAACGCAACTGATGCAACGCGCGCAACCCATGCTAAAAAAATTCGCTTACGCGTCGCTCGGATTATTCGGCCGTGACGAGCCGTGCGTGATTTTTCGTGCCGCGAGTGAAGATACACAAATATTTGATTTTATAGAACAAATTGATAGTATTTTTGCCATCGAAAACGAATCAAGTTTGAACTATCTCGATAAGCAACGCGGCATTTTCAAGCGCGTGATGCTGCGCGACGGCTCTGTCGAAGGCGTGCGGCTGACTGGCGAAACCGTCGCGCGCGATTGGCTCAAAGATTTAATGGCGCAAAACATGCCCACCGATAACCTGCGTGGTTGGATGCTCGCGCCGGTGCAAGCGCCGCCGGTTGGCAGCGTGATGCGCGGACGCATTGTGTGTAATTGCTTTGATGTGTCGGAAAAAGAAATCGTCGCTGAATTCAGCAGTGGCACGGATGTGCCCGCGTTGCAAAGCAAACTGAAATGCGGCAGCGAATGCGGTTCCTGTTTGCCTGAGTTAAAACGCCTCGCCACCATTCATTTCAAAAAGGCCGCCTGATGAGCTACGCCCATTACATCAAAGAAATCGGACGCGGCGAACACGGTGCACGCGATTTGAGCGAGCACGATGCGTATCAATTATTTTCCGCCATGCTCGATGGCGGTGTGCCTGATCTGGAGCTGGGCGCGATTATTTTGTCCATGCGCAACAAAACTGAGTCGCTATCCGAACTCATCGGCATGGTTCGCGCGGCGGACGAACGCCTGCATCATCTGTCCGCCCCCGCTAGCCACGCGAAACCGATTGTGATTCCGACATACAACGGCGCGCGGCATCAGGCGAATTTATTGCCGTTGCTGGTGTTGCTGCTGAAGCGTTTCAATATTCCGGTGTTGCTGCACGGTTGTCTGGAAAGTAATGGACGTATCGGCACAGCCTATATTTTGCGCGAGCTGGGCATTATGCCGAGCGTGAGTTTGGGCGCGGCGCAAAAAACCTTGAACGAAGACGGCATCGCGTTTGCGCCGACGGCGCTGCTCTCGCCGGGCTTGGCCAACTTGCTCGCGCTACGCACGCGACTCGGCGTGCGCAATGCCGCGCACTCAATCGTGAAAATGATAGACCCATTCAATGGAGCAGGCCTGCCGCTGGTCAGCGTCAGCCATCCGGCTTACCTGGAAAAAATGCGTGAATTTTTTGCGGTTACTGGACATAGCGCTTTGTTAATGCGTGGCACCGAGGGTGAAGCCTTCGCCAATCCAAAACGTCGGCCGCAAATAGAATATTTTCATCAAGGCGCAGCGGAGATTTTATTCGAAGCCGAAATCGGTTCGCTTAAATCTTTACCCGATTTGCCCGACAACATCGAAGTTGATACCACGGCGAAATGGATTGCGCAGGTCCTCGACGGGAAAATTCCGGTGCCGTATCCCATATTGAATCAACTCGCCTGTTGTTTATTCGCCAGCGGTTATAGCGATGATTTTAATCAAGCCAAAGCGATAGTTGCGATGGAAACCAATACGAAAGCCGCCGCATGAAAAACCGTGACTTGAATACAAAAAGTGGAAAAGTCTATTTGATCGGCGCAGGGCCCGGCGATGTCGAGTTGCTCACGCTTAAAGCGGTGCGCGTGCTCGGCCTCGCCGACGTGGTATTGCTCGATGATTTAGTCAGCCGCGATATTTTGCAATTCGCCAAACCGAATGCGCGTGTGATTGAAGTCGGCAAGCGTGGTGGTTGCAAATCGACGCCGCAAGCGTTTATTGAAAAACTCATGTTGCGTTTTGCGCAGCGTGGAGCCATCGTCGCGCGAGTGAAGGGTGGCGATCCGTTTGTGTTCGGTCGCGGGGGAGAAGAAATGCAAACTCTGCAAGGTGCTGGGGCCGAAGTCGAGATCATTAATGGCATCACCTCCGGCATCGCCGCGCCTGCAGCGCTTGGTATTCCCGTCACGCATCGCGACTGTAGTCGCGGCGTCACCTTCATCACCGGCCATACGCGCGACGGCGCGCCGCCGAATTGGCGCGCGTTAGCAGAGTCGGGCACAACTTTGGTGATTTATATGGGCATGACGAATTTATCTTCCATCATTGCAGCTTTGCGCGATGCGGGTATGGCGAACGATATGCCTGCCGCCGTGATTCAAAACGCGATGAATATAAATCAACGCAGCGTGGTGACATCGCTCGCGAAGTTATCTGAAGCAGTGAAGCGCGAAGGACTCGGCAGTCCCTCAATAATTGTGATCGGCGAAGTGGTGAGCCTTGCCAATGTGATGCGACAAGCGCCACAAAACTACATCGCAGCTTAGTTATATAAGCATTTGATTTAATTAAATTATTTTTGATTGGGTAGAGCATGAAAAAAATGAAATTAGTGATGGTCGGTAACGGTATGGCGGGTGTGAGAACGCTGGAAGAATTATTAAAAATCGCGCCGGATTTATACGACATCACCGTGTTCGGCGCAGAGCCGCATGCTAATTACAACCGTATTTTATTGTCACCCGTGCTGGCGGGTGAAATGACGATACAAGACATTATGCTCAACGATGTCGATTGGTATAAACAAAATAACATCACGCTGCATTTGAATAAAAAAATTACCAGGATTGATCGCATCAATCGCAAAGTGATTGCGGCAGACGGCACGGAAGAAGAATACGACCGACTGTTGCTTGCGACGGGATCGAACCCCT
>JBEEJL010000094.1:0-2594 GCA_041169175.1 Pseudomonadota bacterium
AGTTGCGGCAACCTGAGCAAAATCTCGCGCGAATACACCTTACTGCTTGATCCGCCTGAGTACGCTGCTACGCGCATTAACTTACCCGCCAAACCGATTAGCGCCGCGCCGCAGGCAAACGCTATTTCGCCAGCCGACGTGATTATTCAACAAACGGTCGTAAGCAACGTCCCAAGCGTTTCTGGCGATACCCAATTTGCGCCAAGCCCGATCGATAACGCAACTGCGCCCGTAATACCGAACACCGCGCCACGCGCCGTACCGCGCAGAACACCGCGCCCGCGCACCGACGCGCCCGCGCCGTTGGCTAAAGCGCCGACTCGAATTACCCCTCGCGCTGCCGCGCCTGTTCCGCGCCCGGCGTTCAAACCTTCTGATGACGTCAAACCGCCGGTAGAAAAAATCCCTGCGCCCGCGCCTGTAGCATCGACATCAAAACCTGCGTCGGGTGACGGCTTCCGCTTAAAATTATCCTCATCGGAAATGAATCTTGCGCTGACAAAAACGGTGACTGAAACCGATCGTCAACGCCTGCGCGCACGTCAGCTTTTGCTGGAAAACCAATCTGACGATCAGACCGCCACCATATTGGCGATGAAAAACAGCATCCAGCAAATGGAAGCGCAGTTGGCAGAATTACGCAGACAAATGGCCGCCAAAAATGGCGCACCGGTCGGCAATGTGGTCGGCATGCCTGACTTAACCCCACCCGCTGTCAGCACGGTCGCCCCCCCTGCGCCGCCTCAAGCGGCTGCACCGGTAGTCGAGCCAACTAAAGCCGTCGCCGCCATTTCCATACCGGCAGCCAAACCTTTGCCCGGCAAAGTTGCGACTGCGGAAAGCTCCGCCGGATTCTCACTCAGCAATTGGACCGTGCCCGCCCTCGCCGCCAGTGCCGGTGCGTTGTTGCTTATTTTTGGCGTGAATTATTTCCGTCGCCGTAGCAACAAAAACGCTGCCTATAATGACTTATATGCTGACGAATCGAATAAGTTAAAAATACCTGCGCAACAAGGCGGACAATTTGATGAAAACAAATTATTCGAAGATGCGCAGATTGATGACGAAGATCTGGAAGAAATACTGCCGCCCGAGCCACCGTCCACGCCTAGCGCAATAAAACCACCACTTGACCTGGCTGTATCGGCCACGATGGTGAGCGACCCACGCAACAGCGTTATCGACGTGCAAACACCCGACTCTTTTAAACTGGCTTACTTGCGCGAACGTTTCCCGGAAATTGCACAAGGCAGCTTGCGTTTAGATAAGCCCGATTCGCTGATTCAAGCCGCGCGCTTGTATTACCAGGAAGATAATAATTCAGCCAAAGCGGCAGAATTACTCGAATATGCCATCGGCGAATATCCGCATGAAGTGCGTCCCTGGTTAGCGGTATTTGAAATTTATCGCCTGGAAAATCGTAAAGCCGATTTTGCTAATTTGGCGCAGCGCTTTAAAGCAAAATTTGAACACGGCGGCTACTGGCCCAAAGTACAGGCTATAGGACGTCAACTTGAAGTAGAAAATCCGCTTTACGTCGCGCAAGAATTCGATACCGATCACGACCTCACCGACGCCGCATCCATTTCTGCCGAAGCGGAAAACTGGCTGAATGCGCCACTCGATTTCACCCAAGATTTACTCGGCAACGAATTGCGTAATGCATTAATGAGTGATGATGCGCCCACCACCAGCGCGCCGGCAAAACCGGGCGAGCTAAGCTTATCACCCGAACACAAAAAGCCGATTTAACCTGATGACAGCGTCAACTACTTCTTCACTTCCCAGCGACCCCGTCGCGGCCTTAGCGCCGGTCAGCTTGTGGGTAGCCCGCCTCGGTAGTCTCGAAAGCCCCAACGCGCGCATTACGCTATTGCAAGCATTGCGTTCGCTTAACCGAGGTAATCTTTCTCCCGACATTCTCACCACCTTGATGCAATTGGATGAACAATGCCAGCTAATACTGGACAAGGCGGAAGGAAGAATGAAAAGCAGCGGTCGCGACATCATGGCGGAAAACACCTTGAGCCGCGATATGCAAACTATCTATCAAGAGTTTGCCAACGGCTACAAACGTTTTATCGATGATTATCTGACGCAATCCGCCGACAGCACATCTGTACCGGAGCGCATCAAAGAAATTACCGCGCGCAGCATCCATTGTCACTGCGGCATCGCCAGTTGGACATTTTTTCTCAGCGAAGCCCTGCCTGAATCATTCTGGCGTCAACTGCATGCGCTTTATTTATTCGCCGAGCAAAATGGATTTGAAGTCAAAACGCTGGCCTGGTACGACGGATACCCAACCACCGTCGCCAACGTCTATATGCGCATGTTGTTTCTCGACATGTTTAACACCGGCAATCTCACACCGCTGCAAATTTCTATTGCAGATAAGCGCCTGCATGATTGGTGTGGCGAAATGAAGCTGGAGCGTGATTACGCTAATGGCAAACATCATTATCACGTCAATACTGCCGACCCTAGAGGCTTGCAAAAAGTAGCGGGGATTGAGCCGCTGCAATTGGAAAGCATGCGCTATCTGGATACCGGCAGATTAGGTAGCCACATTGCCAGCGCTAAAGTCGCCATCC
>JBEEJL010000095.1:0-6436 GCA_041169175.1 Pseudomonadota bacterium
GAGGCAGACATAGGCGTGGTGAAAGTGGGCCTGCCGGTGCGCTTCAGCGTCGATGCGTTTGCCGACCGCCAATTCAAAGGCACGGTAAAACAAGTGCGGCTGAATCCGACCATCCAACAAAACGTGGTGAGTTATAACGTCGTAGTAGCCGCAGATAATGCCGAAGGCACACTCATGCCCGGCATGACGGCGCGGGTATCGGTCACTGCGAATCAACGCGACAATGTGCTGCGCGTTCCCAACGCGGCTCTACGCTTTAAACCCAAAGATAGTAATTCCAATCCCGATGCTAAACCCCAAGGCCGACGCGAGCCGGGTGTCAAAGTGTATAAGCTGGTGAACCAGCAGCTTCAGCCGGTGATTATCAAAATCGGCATCAGCGACAACACTTACACCGAAATAGTCGATGGTGATCTCAAGGAAGGCGACAAGCTGGTGACGCGCGAGAATGCCGTCAAAGACGACAAGGCCAGCACGTTCCGCCTGCGTGCGATGTGATGGCTACCGACACGCCGCTGATCCGCGTTGAAGGGCTGACCAAACAATACGAGTCCGTCGCGCCCGATACGCCGCCCGCTTTGCGCGACGTGACGCTGGAAATCAGTCGCGGCGAATTCGTCGCCATCATGGGGCCGTCAGGTTCGGGTAAATCGACTTTCATGAATATCCTCGGTTGTCTCGACACGCCGACTGCAGGCAATTATTTTCTCAAGGGTCGTAACGTCGCGCGCTTGAGTCATGACGAACTCGCACATATACGTAATAACTTTTTCGGCTTTGTGTTTCAGGGGTTTAATTTATTGAAAAGAATCAGCGCTACCGATAATGTCGCCCTACCATTGTTATATGCCGGCATAGCGCGCGCGGAAAGAAAACGGCGCGCAGCCGAAGCGCTAAAAAAAACCGGTCTGGAAAAATTTATCAACTCGCTGCCGAATAGATTATCCGGCGGGCAGCAGCAGCGCGTCGCTATCGCGCGTGCGCTAGTCAACAATCCTGAGCTGATACTCGCCGACGAACCGACCGGCAATCTCGATACGCAAACCAGTGCCGACATCATGAATCTGTTCACGCAACTGAATCGCGATGCGGGCATGACCATCGTGCTGGTCACCCACGAAGCCGATGTCGCCGCCTATGCCAAACGCCTGATACGCTTCAAGGACGGTCGCGTGGTGCACGACGGCGGCGTCATCATCACAGAAGAGGCCGCAGTCGGATGAATTTTTTCGCCATATTCGCCGAAGCCTTTCGCGCACTGGGCATCAACCGCCTGCGCACTGCGCTGACCATGCTCGGTATGATCATAGGCGTACTCGCCGTGGTGCTCATGCTCGCAGTCGGGCAGGGTGCGCAATCGAGCGTCAACCGCTCCGTCGCGTCGATGGGCAGCAATATGCTCATCGTGCTTTCTGGCAGCACCTCGGCTGGCGGCTTGCGTATGGGCGGCGGCTCGGCGCCGACGCTGACGCTGGCCGACGGCGATGCGATGACAAAATTGTCTTCAGTCAAATTAGTGGCGCCGAGCTTTCCCGGCAATGCGCAAGCTGCCTACGGCGTAAATAACTGGGGTACGCAGGTGCTGGGCGTGACGCCGGAATATTTCGCCGTGCGCGAATGGGATATCGACGATGGTGAAATTTTTAATGACGCCGACGTGCGCAGCCAAGGCCGCGTCGCGGTGCTGGGTAGCACGGTGGTCACTAATTTGTTCGGCGACGAAACGCCCGTAGGTAAAACCATCCGCCTCAAAGGCAGCCCGTTTACCGTCGTCGGCGTATTGACGAAAAAAGGGCAGAGTCTGGACGGGCGCGATCAGGACGACACCATACTGGTGCCTATTACCACCGCGCAGAATAAATTATTCGGCAACCGCTTTCCCGGCACGGTGCGATTTATTTCCGTGCAAGCGCAATCTGCTGCCGTCATGAGCGAAGCCGAAGCGGAGATCAATCAACTGCTGCGCCAGCGCCACCGCATCCAGTCCGGTGCGGAAGACGATTTCAGTGTACGCAATCTGACTGCAGTCGCCGAGGCTGCCAGCGGCACGGCGCGAGCACTGTCGCTGATGCTGGGGGCCATCGGTTCCATTTCGCTGATTGTCGGCGGCATCGGCATCATGAACATCATGCTGGTATCGGTCACCGAACGCACGCGCGAAATCGGCATTCGCCTCGCCATCGGCGCGCGCAAGCGCGACATCCTGCTGCAATTTTTATTGGAAGCCTTGATGATCTGCGTCATCGGCGGGCTGCTCGGCGTCGCGCTCGGTGTGCTCGGCGCTTATCTGGTATCGAATGCGCTTGGCATGGAAGTAGAGCTCAGCGTGTCCGCCATGCTAATGGCGTTCGGCGTAGCTGCAGGCACCGGCATATTTTTCGGCTTTTACCCCGCGCTGCGTGGGGCAGGCTTGCGACCGGTAGAGGCATTGCGGCATGAATAAAAATATTTTCATATCATCTCCTTTGATTCCGGGTAGTTATTGTGAAAACAACCCATCCCCACCCTAACCCTCCCCTTGAAGGGGAGGGGACAAAGGTAGAAAAACGGCCTGTTCGAGCCCGCCCTAAACCTCTCTTTGTAAAGGAGGGGGTTAATTGGTGGCAGTCTCCACTTGTAGATTTGTTTCGTGAGTTACAAAGCGGCAGCGATGGCCTACAAACTGCGGACTCAAGTGTTCGATTAAAACAATGGGGGCCGAATGTTTTTCGCGATGAACCGAAACGCAAGTTGTTATTCGAATTCCTGCGCCGCTTTCGCAATCCTCTGGTTTTGATTTTACTCGTCGCTAGTTTTGTTTCTGCGCTCACTGGTGAGACGGCAAGTTTTGTGATTATCAGTGCCATGATCATCATGTCAGTAACTATTGATTTAATTCAGGAAACCAAAGCCGCCAAGGCAGCGGACAAACTTCGACAGTCTGTTTCATTGCGTGTCAGCGTTATGCGCGACGGTATGCGTTGCGAAGTGCCGGTCGCAGAAGTGGTGCCGGGCGATGTTGCGCTCCTGTCAGCCGGGGACCTGATTCCTGCCGATGGCCGCTTGATAGACGCGCGCGACTTGTTTGTGAAACAGGCGCTGCTTACCGGCGAAGCTTATCCGGTCGAAAAACATGCGCACGACATTGTGGAAAAATCCGTTGCTATGCTGGAGGCCGATAACGCCGTATTCATGGGCACGTCGGTTGTAAGTGGTACTGCCAGCATTTTGGTCTGTCGGACTGGTGCCAATACTGCCATCGGTGAAATTGCGGAAACTCTGGAATCGCCATCACCGCCGACTTCATTTGAAATCGGCACGCGCCAATTCGGCTTGCTGATCATGCGACTCACATTATTTTTAGTTTTGTTTGTGCTGATGGTCAACACCGTATCGCACAAACCCTTGCTGGAATCTTTTCTATTTGCCATCGCGTTGGCGGTGGGACTTACGCCGGAACTGTTGCCGATGGTGATCTCGGTGACCTTGTCGCGCGGTGCGATGCGCATGGCGAGCAGGCATGTGATCGTCAAACGCCTCGCCGCCATAGAAAATCTCGGCGGGATGGATGTGTTGTGCACCGACAAAACCGGCACGCTGACCGAAGCAAAAATCCGTCTCGAACGCCATGTCGATGCTTTGGGTCGTGAGAGCCAGCGCGTATTGCAGCTCGCCTATATCAACAGTTTTTTCGAGACCGGTTTGAAAAGCGCGCTCGACGCCGCCATTCTCGCGCATGAAGAAATCGATGTTTCTAAATGGAAAAAAATCGACGAAGTACCGTTCGATTTCGAACGTCGGCGTGTTTCGGTGTTGGTGGAAAACGGCGCATCGCGCCTGCTGATAGTGAAGGGTGCGCCGGAAGATATTTTGCGTTTGTCCACACAATACGAAAATATCATTGAAAATCAGATCAGTGTTGTCGATGCAGAAATGCGCCTACGTCTTCGGGCTCAATGCGATGCACTGGCGCGCGAGGGTTTCCGTGTGCTCGGCATAGCATGGAAGCGCGTGGCGTTTGACCACCCCCATGCGGTAGTTGATGACGAAACCGAATTGGTGTTTGCCGGATTTGCCGCGTTCCTCGACCCACCTAAGGCCAGTGCTGGGGAGGCGATGGCTGCGCTGACTACCAGTGGCGTGTGTGTAAAAATCGTTACCGGTGATAACGAGTTGGTGACTCAATATATTTGCGCGCAACTAGGTATAAGCATTACAGGTGTATTGCGCGGAGATGAACTGGAGCGAATGGGCGATACAGCGTTGCGCGCACGCGTCGAGCAAACCAATCTGTTCTGCCGTGTAAATCCGGCACAGAAAAACCGCATTATTTTGGCGCTGAAACAACGTGGCCATACCGTTGGTTATCTGGGTGACGGCATCAATGATGCGCCCGCCTTGCATTCCGCCGACGTGGGCCTGTCGGTTGAAGGTGCCGTGGATGTGGCAAAAGAAGCAGCGGACATGATATTGCTCAAGCGTGATCTCAACGTGCTGCATGATGGGGTGATGATCGGCCGCGAAACTTTCGGCAACATCCGTAAATATATTTTGATGGGCACCAGTTCCAATTTCGGCAACATGTTCAGCATGGCGGGTGCGTCATTGATCTTGCCGTTTTTACCCATGCTGCCGACGCAGATACTGCTGAATAATATGCTATATGACTTGTCTGAAACGGCGATCCCGCTCGACCGGGTGGATGCCGACGAATTGAAACAGCCTCAGGCATGGGATATGACGTTTATCCGTAACTTCATGTGGGTCATCGGCCCTGTCAGCTCGCTGTTTGATTTTCTTACCTTTTATATTTTGCTGACCGTGCTTGAAGCGAACGAGGCGTTGTTTCAGACTGGCTGGTTTATTGAGTCGTTAGCGACGCAAACCCTGGTCATATTCGTTATTCGCACTCGTGGCAATCCACTGGTCAACCGTCCTAGCCCTGTGTTGGTGGCGACATCATGCGGGGTCGTCGCATTTGCAGTATGGCTGCCTTATTCGCCGCTGGCTGCCTATTTCGGTTTTGTCGCTCCGCCGTTAAAATTTTTCCTGATACTCGTAGGCATGGTGGTGGTTTACCTGCTGCTGGTTGAATTGATAAAACGTGTTTTCTATAAATATTATGCAGCGCACACAAATGGATAATCGGCCAGAAATGATAGGTGCGAGGGATATTGCAACGGATCTGGATACAGGCCTAAGCACTATAGAAGCGACGGAACGTCTGCGGCGCGGCGGTCCCAATGAATTACCATCATCCAAACCTCATAGCACTTGGCGCATCGCGTTTGAGGTCGTGCGCGAACCGATGTTCCTGCTGTTGATAGCAGCTGCATCGATCTATCTTATTCTGGGCGATGTACGTGAAGCGCTGGTGCTGTTGGTGTCGGTACTGGTCATGCTGGGCATCACGTTTTTTCAGCAACGTAAAACCGAACGTGCGCTCGAAGCGTTACGTGATCTGTCTAGCCCACGCGCGCTGGTAATTCGCAACGGCGAGGCTATTCGCATCTCCGGGCGCGACGTGGTGCGCGGTGACATTATGCTGCTGAAAGAAGGTGACCGCGTGCCGGCCGATGCAGTTCTAGTGTCTTGCAATGATTTCAAAACCGACGAATCTCTGCTCACCGGCGAATCGGTGGCGGTGGCAAAAATTGCCGGCCGTGCTACTTCGCCTTTGCATCGCCCTGGCGGCGATGATCTGCCGTTTGTTTTTTCCGGCACGTTGGCTGTGCAGGGACACGCTACGGCGCAGGTTATCGCCACGGGCCTTGCCACCGAAATGGGCAAGATCGGCAATGCATTACAAACGCTGACCGATGAAGCCAGCCCGATGCAAAAAGAAACTCGTCGCGCCGTGCTGATTTTTGCCGCTATCGGTCTGGTTCTGTGTTCGGTAGTGGTGGTGTTATACGGCGTAACGCGACAAGACTGGATCGGCGGCTTGCTTGCAGGCATCACACTGGCAATGGCGAATCTGCCGGAAGAATTTCCTGTGGTGCTGACGGTTTTTCTGGCATTGGGCGCATGGCGTATTTCCAAACAACAGGTGCTGACGCGGCGGATTCCGGCGATTGAGACCTTAGGATCTGCGACCGTACTGTGCGTCGATAAGACCGGCACTATTACGCAAAATCGGATGGCGGTGTGCGAGCTATGGTCAATCGATGAAAGTTATATTGTTGAAGCATTGGCGCAACAAAATCTCCCGAAAAAATTTCACGAGCTGGTTGAATATAGCGTTCTCGCCAGCGATGTCGATCCTTTCGACCCGATGGAAAAAGCATTTCATGCATTGGGCAATTTGCATTTGCAGGACTTCACTTTGGAGCAAGCGCAACGCGAGTTGGTGCACGAATATCCTCTACGCGCCCAACTGCTTGCGCGTACGCATATATGGCACAAAAAACTTAATATAAACAATAAGTTACATGATGTTGCTTGCAAGGGCGCGCCG
>JBEEJL010000096.1:0-3264 GCA_041169175.1 Pseudomonadota bacterium
GGCGAAGACCTTTCCATCCCGGCATCGTTGAATGTTGGCATCGTCGCTAAATTGCGCTACCAGAAGGCCAACGGCCCCTCAGTTCCAGGTACGCGCAACGAGAACGACGGGCGCTGGGACATTCCCGACGAATTCAATATCATGTTTGGCGGCCGCATCAGCCCCAACATTGGTTTTTTCTTCGAGGGCAGCACGGTTGAAACCCCGTTCCTGGGCAGTTTCAAGATTCCTTTCGTTTATGACGTGGCCGGTGTCAAGCTTGGGGCGATTCCCTTCTCCACTGGTGAGCTCGGCGCGTCGTTTGGATTTGAGTTGCTGAATACAGGCGCGGTAAAAAACCAAAGAATGGTGGAGCAGGAGGCAGATATTTCTGCGCCGGGATACATCATCGGCGCACACGAGGCTAGAGGTGTAGCTTTGATGGCTTATGAACCGCTATATTTTGGCAACGTGACCAAGTGGTCGCCCGGTCATGTAGGGGAACACCAGAGCGCGCCGACCGCGAACTATATTCGCGCTGCGTTCACGCCGAAGATGTCAGGTTGGGACCTGGGTGCAGGCGTTCAGTATTGGGGAGGTTCTGCAGAAGTCGGTCCGAGCGGTGCCGTCGTACCCAATGACGTCAAGGCTTGGTCGGTCGATGCACAGGCGCAAGGTATCATTGAGTCGATGCCGCTGGGCATTTATATGTCGTATGCAAAAGCTGCTGCGACGGGCGCAACCGGCAATCCCAACTTCTTTAATCCCACTGCCGGAAATAATGACAGAAAGGCCGCAGCGATTTCGGCCGAGCTGGGTATCCTGCCGCGCAAAGCGACGGTCATGTTGGCGTATCGCAAGGGTAACAACGGGGAGCTCGTCTTCAGTGGCGACAATGCGCTGACGATAGGCGCCACCTATCAGCTTGCGCAAAACATGCAGCTACAATTAACCCATGCGATGCGCTCTGGCAGCGCCTATGATGCCGGATCACCGAACATGACAACCGGAACTGGCGACAGACTGACGACCTTCGTTCTGTTCGGCTCGTTCTGAGCCATGCGGCTCTTCGGTGCCGAGCCCAATGTAGCTTCTACTGCGAGGGAAAGCCGGATATGGGCTTTTCCCCCGTTTACTTACCGGGGCTTGGAGTGGAAAAAACTCAACGTTGACATGAAAAAGCTTCGCCGTTATTTTCGTTACTTCGCGTTCGCGCCAGCGCTTGCTCTCGCGGGCTGCACCGGCCTGCCACTATCGGGCTCCGCTTCGGCTCCTTTAACGCTCGACGTTGCTGCCAAAACTGAACCCGGCCAAATCATACAAACCCAACGCCCTATCGTGCTGCGCATTACGAAGTATGTTGACGCTCGGCCTGGTGCCGTTTCAGGGTTCATCGGAAACGTCAATTCAACGATCTTCGACATGCATACCTCAAAACTCGAGGTGCAAGACCTGTCCAGCGTCGTCACCGCCGCAATACAGAATCAATTCAACGCGAGCGGCTTTCAAAGCATTGTTGACGACACTGCTGCTGCGCCGCGCGCGGATTTCAATCTATCCGGTGTCATCAGGAAATTCAGAATGGATATCGCCGCACGCGATGAAGTCTCCGTTGAGGTGGAAACCACTTTGACGGACGCGCGCGATGGTGCGGTTCTCTGGTCCGGTGTTGTGGCCGAAAAGGCAGACCGTTTTGCTGGCGTCGCCGGCAACACACGCAATACCATCACCCGTTACCTCAGCGCAGCATTGGGAAAAGTATCGACCAAGACGCGCGAGGCAGTTAGTAGCAGTATCGCCAAGACTTATCCAGACCTGTTCATCCGTGCAACTCCTACGGGCGCCGCAACAGCCGGAGTCACCGTTATGACCGAACCTGCGCCGCGCGTCACAACGCCGCAGACTGGGCGACCTGGCACAATAGGTTATCTGCAAATCACCACTATCCCACCCCGCGCCAAGGTGTACATAGCCGAAGTTTACTATGGCCTGTCGCCGCTCAAACTCGAACTCGAGGCAGGCATTTTTACGCTGCAACTCAAGCTGGAGCCTTTCAAGACGGCGACAGAAAAAATATCAGTGCGCAAAGGCGACACGACAGAAATCGAAATCAGATTTGAGAAGTGAACGATGAGTGACTTCATCGGACAAGTTTTCAAGGCTTTCGCCAACTACGACATACTTCCCAAGAATTACTGTTTTGCCAAATGTGCTTACTGTAGTTTGCGCAGTATCGTTGCAGGCATTCGTCGAGGAGTGGAATCGCACGCTATGGATGCGATCAGTTGATGTTTTGCAACGACAAGATTGCGCGCAAAAATGCCCGTCGCTTGCCATCGCAGTGTTATGACAATAGTGTGCCGTGCGTACTTAAAGCGATATAAATCGTCTCCAAAATTAATATAAAAAGTTTAATTAATTCAAAGTGTTACGTTTATCTGACTGGTAGCAAAACACCCTGGTTTAATCTATAAAGAATTATGGTCGGCGCGGGGGCGCCCCATATACAAACAACGCTAGTAAGTTGGTGAGAAGAATCCTTCTACGCACATTGGCTGCGTGGCCATGACACTGGATTTGTGTGGTGCAAGAAATCCAATGCGGTGCCAATTCTGATTGAAGGAGACTACTCAAATGAACGCTTATATCAATCGAACACGCTTTATCGTCAGCGGGATTGCCACCGCATGCTTCATCGCATCGGCTATGCTGATGCCGAGCGTAGCAAATGCACAAGCCGATCCAAAAGTGCAGGCATCAATGGCGGCGTTAAAAGCCGCAACCGCAAAATTAGGATCAGCCAAAGTTGAAGGCGCAGACGCCGTCAGCGGCAAGAACGCCGCTGCCTTGTATTTCGGCACAACCAAAATGAATAATAATTTTGATGTCGTTGACGCCGTCGTAAAAGAAAACGGCGGCACCGCCACGCTGTTCGCAAAGACTGGCGACGAATACGTGCGCGTTGCCACCAACGTGCCGAAGCCCGACGGCAGCGGGCGCGCGACGGGTACGATTCTCGACCCCAAGGGCAAAGCGATCGTGGCGATCAATAAAGGCGAAGCCTTTTACGGCGAGGTGACCATTTTGGAAACGCCTTACATCACCGGTTACGAGCCGATCAAAGACGCAGCGGGAAATGTCATTGGCATCTACTACGTCGGCTATAAAAAATAACGCGGTCGTTTAGAAACTGGAAATTGTAGATGGGCAAAGCGATAGCGTGCCCGCGCAGAATGGAGATTCGGTGGGCACACTTCGTTTTGCCCACCCTTCGCCAAACAAAGT
>JBEEJL010000097.1:0-3531 GCA_041169175.1 Pseudomonadota bacterium
ATAAATAACATAACTATTTGATTATATTTAATAAATTATATGGATAAATTACTCATACAAGGCGGCGTACCGCTCAAAGGCGAAGTCAAAATCTCCGGTGCGAAGAATGCAGCGCTGCCGATTCTCTGCGCCGGTTTGCTCTCCGCACAATCGCTGACGCTGAAAAATATTCCGCATCTGGTCGATGTCACCACCATGTTGCGCTTGTTGGCGCAAATGGGTTTGCGTGTCACGGTGGATGAAAAAATGGGCATCGAATTAAACGGCGCGGAAATAAATAATCTTGTCGCGCCTTACGATTTGGTGAAAACCATGCGCGCGTCGATTCTCACTTTAGGCCCGCTCATCGCGCGCTTCGGCGAAGCAAAAGTATCTTTGCCCGGCGGCTGCGCTATCGGCGAACGTCCGGTCGATTTGCACATCAAAGGCTTGACCGCGATGGGTGCGGACATCCAAATCGAGCATGGATATTTATTAGCGAAAGCCAAGCGCCTCAAAGGCGCGCGCATTTTCATGGATACAGTCACGGTGACCGGTACGGAGAATTTGATGATGGCGGCCACGCTGGCGGAGGGCGAAACCATTTTGGAAAACGCCGCGCGCGAACCGGAAGTCGTCGATCTTGCGCTGTGCCTCATCGCGATGGGCGCGAAAATCAAAGGCCATGGCACCGACATGATTACCATTCAAGGCGTGGATAAACTCCACGCCGCCGAATACACCGTATTGCCCGACCGCATCGAGACCGGCACTTTTCTCGCGGCAGCCTGCGCTACCGGCGGTGACGTTATCGCGCGTAATACTCGCGCGGATATTTTGGAATCGGTGCTGGATAAACTGCGCGAAGCCGGTGCAACCGTGACCGAAGGCCCTGACTGGATTCGCGCGCAAATGAACGGGCCGAATCATGGTGTGTCGATTCGTACTGCGCCATACCCCGCGTTCCCCACTGACATGCAAGCGCAATTCATGGTGATGAACGCCGTCGCGCAAGGTACGACGGTGGTAACAGAAACCATTTTTGAGAACCGCTTCATGCACGTGCAGGAATTGCGTCGCCTGGGTGCGAATATCGACGTCGAGGGCAACACGGCGATTATTCGCGGCGTGCAGAAACTGCAAGGCGCAATAGTCATGGCGACCGATTTGCGCGCATCGGCGTCGCTGGTTGTCGCCGGCATGATCGCGCAAGGCGAGACGACAATTGAACGCATTTATCATTTAGATCGCGGCTACGAACACATCGAACAGAAATTATCGCAACTCGGCGCAAGAATTTCGCGTGTAAGTTGAAGTTCAACATCCACCACAGAGGCACAGAGGCACAGAGAAAATCAAAAGCACTAAATGTTCAATATATTGATTAAATTGAATATTTTTAGTGATGCTAACGGATAAATAATAAAGAATTATTCGTTAAGGTTTTGCATTTCTCTGTGCCTCTGTGTCTCTGTGGTAAAGTTTTTAAAAGCCTGAACAAACACACATGAACAACATCACCATAGCGCTATCCAAAGGCCGCATTTTCGACGAAACCGCGCCGCTGTTAAGAGCGGCGGGCATCGTCGTGCTCGACGACCCTGAAACGTCGCGCAAATTGATTTTGCGCACCGATCGCGCCGATGTGCGCTTGATTATTGTTCGCGCCTCGGATGTCCCGACCTATGTGCAATACGGCGCGGCGGATATGGGCATCGCGGGCAAAGATGTATTGATTGAGCACAGCGGCGAAGGTTTGTATCAACCGCTGGATTTGAATATCGCCAAATGCCGCATGATGGTCGCGGTGTCGAATGATTTTGATTACGAAGCCGCCGTGAAACGCGGCGCGCGTATTCGTGTTGCGACCAAATACATGCAAACTGCGCGCGAACATTTCGCCGCCAAAGGCATGCACGTTGATTTGATTAAATTGTATGGTTCGATGGAATTAGCGCCGCTGGTCGGTCTGAGCGACGCGATTGTCGATCTGGTTTCCAGCGGCAACACGTTAAAAGCAAATAACCTGAAAGCGGTGGAAGACATCATGCCGGTCAGTTCGCGTCTCATCGTCAATCGCGCGGCGTTGAAACTCAAGCGCGACACCATTCAACCCATCATCGATATTTTCGCTAAAGCGATTAAGCAAGATGCTTAAACTCCGCCGCCTCTCGACTACGCAAGCCGATTTCCAGACGCAATTACAAGCGTTGCTGGCGTTCGAGACGGCGCAGGATGAAAGCGTCGATATCGTCGTGGCGAAAATTTTGTCCGACATCAAAGCGCATGGCGATGATGCGTTACTCGAATACACGCGCAAGTTTGATCACGTCAATATTAATAATGCGAGCGAGCTGGAAATTCCCCAAGCGCGCATGACGGCGGCGCTCGCGTCTGTGCCCACTGCACAACGTGACGCACTCGAACAAGCCGCCGCGCGCATTAAAACCTTTCACGAAAAACAAATTCAACCTTCGTGGACTTACACCGAAGCCGACGGCACCGTGCTTGGCCAACAAGTCACGCCGCTCGATCGTGCAGGCTTGTATGTGCCCGGCGGTAAAGCCGCGTATCCGTCGAGTGTGTTGATGAGCGCCGTCGCCGCCAAAGTCGCGGGTGTGGGCGAATTGATTATGGTCACGCCGACACCGAAAGGTGTGGTGAATGATTTGGTTCTCGCCGCTGCAGCGCTTGCGGGCGTCGATCGCGTGTTCACCATCGGCGGCGCGCAAGCCGTTGGTGCGCTGGCGTACGGCACCAAAACGATTCCAGCTGTCGATAAAATCGTCGGGCCGGGTAATGCCTATGTCGCCGCCGCCAAGCGCCGTGTATTTGGCGTGGTCGGTATCGATATGGTCGCGGGTCCGTCGGAAATTTTAGTCATCTGCGATGGCAAAACCGATCCCGATTGGATCGCGATGGATTTATTTTCCCAAGCCGAACACGACGAAATCGCCCAGGCGATTTTGCTTTGCCCTGATGCCGCGTATCTGGATAAAGTCGCCGCCAGCATCGATAAATTATTGCCAACCATGCCGCGCAAAGACATCATCACCGCGTCGCTGCAAAATCGCGGTGCGTTAATTCAAGTAAAAAATCTCGACGAGGCGTGCGATATTTGCAATCAAATCGCGCCAGAACACATGGAATTATCGGTCGAAGAGCCGAATAAATTGTTGAATAAAATCAAGCATGTAGGCGCAATCTTCATGGGGCGTTTTTCGTCCGAAGCATTGGGCGATTATTGCGCCGGACCGAATCATGTGTTGCCGACATCGCGCACCGCGCGCTTCTCATCACCGCTCGGCGTGTATGATTTTCAAAAACGCTCCAGCATTATTCACGTCTCGCAAGTAGGTGCGCAAACGCTTGGCAACATCGCATCGACTTTGGCAAAAGGCGAAGGCTTGGATGCACATGCACGTTCGGCAGAGTATCGGCTTGAGCGCAAATGAAAAATCTTTTCACCACAGAGACACAGAGGCACAGAGAAAAACAAAACTCTGTCATTCTGAGCGGAGCGAAGAATCTGCTTTTTGCGCGACTGAAACA
>JBEEJL010000098.1:0-4629 GCA_041169175.1 Pseudomonadota bacterium
CAATCGCGCGTGCGCGCAATAAAGTTTCCCAATGCGCGCGACCGGTAGTTTCAGTAAATGCGGAAGGAATAAAAATCATGTCTGCGCCGTGCATAGCGCGATAGAGCTCGGGAAAACGCAAGTCGTAACAAATCGATAAAGCAATTTTGCCGAAGGGAGAATCGAACATGACTATTTGATTGCCCGGCTCTATGGTGCGCGATTCTGCGTATTGTTCCGTAAGCGAAGCAAATTCAAATAAATGAATTTTGTCATAGCGCGCAACTGTTTCACCTGCTGCACTGAACACTAGACAGCTATTGCGAACTTTAGTTTTATCCTCGCACGCGAGCGGAATGGAACCGCCTACCAACCAGATTTTTAATCGCGCAGAAATCTCGCGCAAGAAATCCTGTATCGGCCCGCTGCCATATTTTTCGCACGCTACAACTTTGTCCGTATCCTGCAAACCCATGATGGCGAAGTATTCCGGCAAGCCGATAATCTGCGCGCCCTCGCCCGCCGCCTGTTCAATCAGGTTCGCTGCTGCACGCAAGTTATCGCCGACCACGGGGCCTGACACCATTTGCACTACGCCAACTCTGAATATTGATTGATCGTTATGCATATTTCATTCGTAGCCTGGCGTTTGTGCTGCCGACGGCAACACAATTTTATTCACCTGCGGGTCGTCCCAATTACCGGTGATGGCATATTGAAAAGCGGTAATCTGCCCAAACGGATTTTTTAATAATTTTTGCAATAGATACGACACCACACCGACAACCGGCCCGCCAAGCAGCGTAGAGGCTATCGCAACAGTATCGCTGGCAGCCGGTATCACTTTGACGCGAAGATTCTGGCTCTCCTCGACCAGGTTCACGCTGCCTTCCATGGTGACGATGGCGGCCGTGCCGTTAATAAGGAAATCATTGGTGGCCATTAATCCTTTGTCGATAACAAAGCTGCCCGCCATATCGTCAAAAGCGAAACCGCTGCTGAATACGTCACGGAAATCCAGGGTGATTCTGCGCGGTAGCGCTTGCAGCGAAATCAAAGACAGCAATTTGCCCGCGCCAGAAGAGGAAACTTGCAGAAATTGCCCTTTCACTGCTTCAAGGCGAAAATTCCCAGTGAGTATGGTCGGGGTGAAATCATAGGGATTGCCAACCCATGAAAGTTTTCCGTTCAGGTTCGCCGTTCCGCCTCTCACACTATCGGCTTGGCCGAGATGGCCGAGAAATTTTCCGATATCGCGCACGTCTAATTTCATATCCATAGTCGTGCTCGGTTTGGCCGGCAGACCTTGCCACAGGCCGCTGGCTTCTAGCGTTCCATCTGGCATGAGCAAACGTAATTTTTCCAAGCGCCAATTGCGCGCATCGGGTTTGGCCTGCAATTCGAGCCGTCCCAATACCCGTTTTTTCAATTTGAATTCTTCCGCAATAATATCCAACGCAGGGAAATCCAACTCCGCTGGTGGGATGGCAACCCCGGTGATTGGCGCGGGGAATTGCGGCTTTACCTCGACGCTGTCAGGCACGACGAAATTTTTGAATCGGGCAATAATGCTTCCTTGCCCTTCCGGTTTCCATGTCAAGGTTCCATTGATGTCATTGCTGATGATGGTGCTCTGCCATGCCGTGCCGCTTAGCTCTGCCGTTACTCTCGTGACACCAATAATTTTATCCAAGGCGATCAGCTTGGTGACGGTCAGGTCAAAGCCGTGCAGCCCAAGCGCGCCAGCTGCCGTGTTGGACGGCGCGCCTGGCTTGGATACCTTGCGCAAATAGCTGCGCCATAGATCCATATCCAACTCATCTATCGCACCGGTAACAAAAATGCCGTCTTTGGTTTGCAAGTTAGCGTCGGTATTCATCGCCAGCGTGCCCTTGCGCACGCGTAACTCGCCCTTCTCATCTGGCGTGCGCAAAAAAACGGCTCTGATTTCTTTGCCTAGCGTGACGTTATACTGCTCTTGGCCCACCGCAGGAATATTGCGCTCAATATGCAAAGGCCAAGCAATCGCAGGACTTTTATTCAGCGGTTGCGGCAAATTCGACGTAATACCGACTAACGATGAATCGACAATTACCGTCGTTTTATTGCCGACCACGCTGGCTTTTGCGGTCCAATCTGTGACGCCATCCAACCAATCCTGCGCAGGCACGTTCAGCAGCGTCAGCATCTCATCCACATTTGCTTTACCCGCCGCATCAATCAGCAGCCCGCCCTCAGGCTGTCGGTTAACATTAATATTGACCGGCCCGCCGAACGCTGTCGCCGTGGTGTTTTTAATTTGCACACCGTCCGGCCCGAACAGCAAGGTCCCGACTACATTATCCAGCGCGGGCCAAATCTTGCCGCCTTCAATATGATTATTTTCAAAATGATATTCGCCCGACACTTTTGTGTCCTTGATATGCGACAGCGGCAGCGCCAGTTTCAAATCCAGCGTGCCATTACCGGTCGATTTCATACCTTGCGCGAAACCATCGATCAATTCGTTTACCGGCGTAGTATTGAGAAAACGAATTTTGTCTTCAACTGCGCCAGTTATCTTGGCATCTAATGTCAGCAAAGTGTCGCGGCTGTTTAAGTCGGCAATAATCGCGTCGGCGCGCTGAATTTTTCCTCTCGCAATGACGCCATCGGTGGCGTGGATTTCTAATTTTTTGCCATTGAGCAAAAAATCACCATAGATTTTTTCTGCTTTCGGCCAACGCTCGGCGTAATCCAAATCCGCATTGACAATTTTTGCACTGATGCGAAATAGCCCTTGTTTTTCGTTATCGAATGGAAATTCAGCTACATTACCTTTTAGGTCAAGCGAAACATTTTCTGCCCTGCCCGATTTCAGCGAATCTTTTAGCCAGTCACGCAATCCTTTTCCGGCTTTGATCGGGATATAGCGATAAATGTCAGTCGCATTAATCCCGCTAAAGTTACTTTTCAATTCCAATACGCCAGAGGCATTATTTTGTTTGGTAAATTTCCCGCTCAATTGGCCCGAGGTATCGGCATTGGCAATGGCTAATTTTTCAATATTGACTTCGGTTTTTTGGTCCGTTTTTTTCCAGGTTGTTAGCGTACTCAATGAATCCAACTTGAGCGGTTGGGTAAATATATGAGCGACACTGATTTCACTTGCCTTGTTATCCAGGGTTAAGCTTCCGCCGTTTTCATTCGCCTCAAATACGCCATTCATTCCGCTAAGGCCGGGTAAATCATCTACCGCCGCTAAATTGACGTTATTGAATTTTAGTTTTGCTACATAAGTCAGCGGCGCATCAGGTTCGCCGCTCCATTTGAGCACAACATTTTCGAAACGACCTTTAGGCGAAAACCGATCGAGTTTTTTACGCTGCGCCACCTCGAGAGGCAATGCGTCGGCAACCAGGCGCAAAGCCTCTAAGTCCAGCGCACTGGCGAGCAATTCACCCGCTGCGGCCTGCTCATCTGTCGCCTTGGAGTATTGAAAGAAATAATCCGCTTCCGGCACATTGGTTTTACTATTCGCTAGAGTGAAATCCAAATCTTTGCCGGAAAAATTAAATCCGGTATTACGTTCGCGATAACTCAGGCGTCCGTTGAGGCTTTCAAGTTGCAAATAGGGCAAGTCCGCTTTCAACTTAGTAGAAACATCCACCAGCTGTAAATCAGCAACAGAGTCGGTTATATGCGGCCCTTCAAAATCCACCCACGCCTGCACGCCACCGACGCCGGTTTTAACTTCTAGCGGAATCGGCAAATACACTCCCCATGCGGCGACATTGGCAGAATCCATGCGGGCATAGGCGCTGCCATTCCATTCGTTCATGGTCAATAACGATGCTCCGCGCAACTCAGCGCGTACATCGATAGGCGCGGCCAGTTCGGCAGGCGGCGTGGCGGTAAAGCCGATTTGATGCGTCACCCCGCCATTGAGCATGCGCGCATTCACGCCGGTAAATTTCAACGCCGGTGCGTTGCGCACTTCGTCTTGCCAAGTGACTATTGCGTCGCGAATAATGACTTCGTCTTGACCCAGCAGCCAATCGCCAAAGCCGCCGCTTTGTTCGGATTTTTTTCCCAGCTTGATTCCGGCTACATGCATGGTGCCGTCTTTTTCACGGCGTATGGTTAATTCAGGCCGGGTGATTTCCAGCGTATGAAATTGCAAATCACCGAACAGCAAGGACCACCAGGACAGCGTCCCTTCCACTTCCGTCAGCGCCAGCCCTTGTTGACGACGTTCATCTTCCAAAGTGAGATCGGCGAATTTCAAATGCGGTCGCAGACCGTCCCAGCCCGCTTCAATTTTACCCAGATGGGAAGGCACGCCGGTAACACGCGAAATCGCAGCGGAAATATCGGCGCGATAATCGGCGATATTGGGCAACACCCAATAGCGCAAACCCAACACGAGGAACGCAAACAATAGCGTACTGAGTATCAGGGACCAAAACAGCAGTCGGTAAGTAAAATGCCAAGTGGCGCGTATCATCGTTAGTCGTCGTTTATGCGGCAGCCTGCGCCATGCAGATAGGCTATTTGGCGTAATACAGGCATTATAAGGTTTCGCTGGGTATTCCGTTATTAAAATACAATGTTTCCTGATAAAAAATGGTTGACGTGACAACAAATTCCTCAAACGCGATTGAGATCGCT
>JBEEJL010000099.1:0-4012 GCA_041169175.1 Pseudomonadota bacterium
CTTTTGCGCAATCACCGTTGCAAAAGATTTTAGTTTGCCGTTCGGCGCATCGAAATTTTTGAACTCCGATTTCAATATCTTCCAACCGGCAAAGCGCGCTTCCATTTCAGCGCGATTAAACAGGCAATGGCTATCCGCATCAAACATATCCAGATAGGTCGTGCCTTCGACCAATACCGTGACCACCGCGATGCCGCCTACAGCAACGCGCGACTGCAATTGCACCAGCGCCTTGAACGCGGTTGCACAATCGAAAAACATCAGCAAGCCGATCGACACGACCGAGTCGTAATTTTCCCTTAACTGATAATCGCGCAAGTCCGCCACATCCGCCTCTATCAACAAACCTTCCAACGCTGCGCGCTGCTTCAAATCAGCAATCGCCGACGGGCTGGCGTCCAGCGCGACGACGGAGCAACCGCGCTTCGCCGCCTCAATCGCCAGATTCCCCATGCCGCAACCATAGTCGAGCACGCGCCCATGCAAATACGGCAACACATCCGTCTCGAACGGATTAAGCCGATAACTCTGCTCGCGCGCCTGATTTTGAAACTGCGTGTCAAAATAATCGATGCTGTGGTTTGACGTCATCTCTCAACTAGCCCATGTGATAGAAAAATTCTTCGCGCACAATTTTTCCGTTTTTTACCGTATATAAACCAACCTCATCCAACTTCATTCTATTGCCCGACGGTTTATTAGTTACGTCGTACTGAAAGCCGACAATGAATCGGTCGTCATGCGGCCACGGGCCCGTCATCGCCGCCGAATGCACTTCATGATTCGCCAGCCACCACTCGCCCTTCGCCTTCACCGCCGCGAGGCCCATTGATTCGCGGCTCATACCCGGCATCGCACCCGCTTCCACGCTCACCACATCGGCAGAAAAAAGCGTACTCAAGGCTTCCATGTTCTTACCCTGCTTGCAAAGATTCACCATCTTGTTGGCAATATCCATCGTGTTCATGACAGTCTCCTTTCAAGGAATAAATACAACAATAACATCGGGGAAATAATTTTACTCGCGTTCAACGACAAGGGAAATATAGTTGAATTTGTAGAGCGGATTGCTGCAACATCATGCATCGGATAGAAACACTGGGCAACTTGCGCACCAATAAAGTCCCCTCCCCTTCAAGGGGAGGGTTAGGGTGGGGATGGGTATAACAGCGAGGAATATTCCAACATTTCGCGTGCGCGCGGCGCACCCTACAGCCCCTGCCTAGGCGCAAACATGATCACCGCCATCCCCGCCAACGCCAACAACGAACCCACCATATCCCAACTAGTCAGACGAACGCCATCCACGGCCCACAACCAGCCCAGCGCGACGACAACATACACCCCACCATAAGCCGCATACACCCGCCCCGCCGCAAAAGGATGCAAGGTCAGCAACCACACAAACAAAACCAAACTTAGAAAAGCAGGTAACAACAACCACACGCTATAACCACGACTCAACCAAAGATAAGGCAAGTAACAACCGATGATTTCTGCGAGGGCCGTTAGTATAAATAAGCTTATTGTTTTCAATTCGAGCATAAGCGATCTCGCGGTCTCGTTACAGAAGTGTGCTGGCAAACTTCAGGTTTTGCCAAGTTGGATTTCGAAATTTGATTATATCTGCATAATTCATAAGGCGGCAGTCCGTTCATTTATAATGTAGCTAGCCTCTCATTTGTTACCAACATGCAAGTTATCTGGAACCCCCATACTTTACTCGGCACAGCATTATTTCTTCCACTACATAACTCAGTGGCTGAGCTGGCAGCCATATCTCCGCAAAACGAGCAACAACTTCCCTTGCCTGCAGACTGCAACCAACTACTAACAAAACTTTCACGACCCGTTGTCGCTCTATCAGGCAAACCCGTCCGCTTCGTTCCACCTATCGCTGATGATAACGAATCAACCAATCGCTACGAACCAAGAGTTTATGAGCATGGTGAAGTGCAAACGCGTGAGAACTCATGGCACGATTTGTTCAACGCTTTAGTGTGGGTGCGCTTTCCGAGAGCGAAGGCGGCAATCAATGCGCGGCATATTGAGCAACAGAAGCTTCACGGCCTGCAGGCGACGCGTTCGGCGGCGCAGGATGCGATGACCTTGTTTGATGAGAGCGGGGTGATTGTGGCTTGTAGCGACCCATCGTTATCGCAGTTACTTTTGCAACATGAATGGAAAAAATTATTCTGGGATCACCGCGAAGATGTGCTCACACATATGCGCTTTTATATTTTCGGCCATGCTTTATATGAGAAGGCGTTGCAACCTTATGCGGCGATGACGGGCAAGGTGAGCGTGTTTTCAGTTTGCAAAAACTCTCATTTAAATCAAATAGATACGCAATTAGCCGAATTGGATAATTTGTTGTCCGCGCGCTTGATGCACGAGATAAAAGCCGCGAAAGATTTTTCACCGTTGCCAATTATGGGCGTGCCGGGTTGGTGTGATGCTAATGAGGTGGAAAGTTTTTATGACAACAAAGATATTTTTCGACCGGCGAGGAAAATGGTTTTGTAGGGTATGCGTCATTGTTGATTGGCGCACACCCCCGTTCCATGCTTACCCCAAGGCTTGGTCATCCTGAGCTTTGCGAAGGATCTGCTTTTCGGTTTTGATTTGACGCGCGGAACAGCAGATTCTTCGCTACCGCTCAGAATGACAATCCTGAAGGGTGCGCTCGCGCACCACAGCTTACTTACGAGCGGAGATGTCATTCAGAGCGTGCGCACTGCGCACGAAAATATCCGTTCGAGCACAACTCAAAGTCGCACGCATGAACGTTCTTCGTGGGCGGTGCGCACACTACGCTGGAGCCGTAGGGCAATTAAATGGACTTCCTCCCCCCTTAAAAAAGACGAAGGTGCCAGAACGTAGGGTGCGCTCGCGCACCACGATACTACTTACGAGCGGAGATGTTTGGTCGCGTTTTGGTGCGCGAGCGCACCCTACTTTAGCGCGTCGAGTTTCGTCGCGCCGAAGATGACGGATGAAGTTTGTATCAAGCCATCTTGCACTTCATATATGGCGACTAACTCGATAACGCCGCGTCCTTCGGGAAATGTGCGTGTAACTTCTTCTTGATCGATGACAATATTGCCCATCACGCTGCGCTTGATCAGCTTGGCTTGAAGATGTGCATCTTGAAATCTGCGCGACATGCGCTCGCGGATTTGCGCTCGGCCATCGGCGAGCAACTTTCCCGGATGTTCAAATTGTTTTGCGTCTTCGGCGTAGGTCGCGAGCAATGCGTCAAGGTCGTGCGCGTTGTAGGCGTCCAGTTGGCATTGGATGATGGTTTCAGGTGAGGAATGCTGGTTCATTTTAGTTTTTACTCTGACGTAGGCTGGGCTGGCAAGCCCAGCAAATTTTTTGCTTCAACGTGCTAAAACTGTAGCGTGCGCATTGCGCACGAAAATATCCGTTCGAGCACAACGCGATGTAGCACGCATGAACGCTCGTCGTGCGCGGTGCGCACGCTACGCTTTATTTCTTTTTGGCTGGCGCGGGTGTTGCGCCTGTAGGCTCGACCACTTGAAAAAATATTTCATCCGGCTTGACCATGCCTAGCTCCGAGCGTGCGCGTTCTTCGATGGCTTCGTAGCCTTGCTTGAGGTCGCGTACTTCGGCGTCTAAGCCGTTATTGCGCGCCTGGAGTTTTTTGTTAACGGCTTTTTGTTCGGTCAATTCTGCATCGACTTTCCACACACGCAGCCAACTTCCCTTGCCGAGCCAGAGCGGATATTGCAGAAGGAGAATCAGCGCCACCAAAGTGAGTGTCAGGTAGCGCATGGATGTCGGTGATTTTGAAAAAAAATCATTTGAGATTGGAGCCTCAATGAGAAAATTAAGTTCGAGGTCTAAGCAAGACAAGGCACGAATAAAAAATGACGACGTGGCATAGAACTACTATGTAAGGAGTCATTTTTTATGAGCAAAGCAGTATTGCGACGACATCGAGCTTAAGTTTCAGCGTAATTGGTAGAACGCATCGCGGCCCGGGTAG
>JBEEJL010000100.1:0-5554 GCA_041169175.1 Pseudomonadota bacterium
TTATTCTTTCTTTTTAATCACTTGAATCATTACTTCCTGTGTTGTTTTATCTTCTCGAAGTAAAGTTAGCTTCAAAGTTTGTCCTGGTTCTTTTGCCATCAGCGATTTAGCCTTGTTGCCAGGGCAGCCAGGTATTTTACAGTCTTCGATACTGGTAATCAGATCACCTACGCGAACGCCTGCAGACTCAGCGGGCGAGCCTGGTATTACTTTAATTATTTTTGCGACTGCAAGTGTTGGGCTGAAAATGCCATCAACACTTGTTTCTACGCCAATGCCAATAGAGCCTTCCTCCGCAAGTGCGAATGTCGAAACCAAGGCTAAACATAAAGCGATAATTATTCTGATATGGCACATGAGGTATTCCTTTTGTTATAAAACTATTCACAAGATATTTGATAAGTGAAAGCTGGATTCCGCTTTGCTCCATCCGCTACATTTTATTTATAGATATTTCCCCAACTCCAATTTAGCAATCGCATTACGATGCACTTCATCCGGGCCGTCGGCGAGGCGTAACGTGCGCGCATGCGCGTAGGCTTGGGCGAGGCCGAAGTCGTCGCAGATGCCGGCTGCGCCGTGGACTTGCATGGCCCAGTCGATGACTTGCAGCGCCATGTTAGGTGCGGCGACTTTGATCATGGCGATTTCGGCTTTGGCGAATTTGTTACCGGCAGTGTCCATCATGTAGGCGGCGTTGAGGGTGAGCCAGCGCGCTTGATCGATGAGGATGCGTGATTCGGCGATGCGTTCGAGCGTGACGCCTTGCTCAGACACGGGTTTACCAAACGCAACGCGGGTTTTGGCGCGGCGGCACATTTTTTCCAGCGCGCGTTCGGCGACGCCGATTAAGCGCATGCAATGGTGAATACGGCCCGGTCCTAAACGACCTTGGGCGATTTCAAAACCACGTCCTTCACCGAGCAAAATATTCGATACCGGTACGCGCACATTTTTGAAATCGACTTCCATGTGGCCGTGGGGTGCATCGTCGTAGCCGAACACTGGCAGGAATCTTTTTACTTTAATGCCCGGCGCATCCATCGGCACTAGCACCATCGATTGTTGCGAATGGCGCGGGGCTTCAGGATTGGTTTTGCCCATAAAGATTAAAATTTTGCAGCGTGGGTCGCCCGCGCCGGAGCTCCACCATTTAGTGCCGTTGATGACGTAATCATTACCGTCGCGCACGATGCTGCTTTCGATATTGGTCGCGTCGCTCGATGCGACGGCCGGTTCGGTCATGCAAAACGCCGAGCGGATTTTGCCTTCGAGCAGTGGCGCGAGCCATTGCTTTTTGTGTTCGTCGTTGCCGTAACGCTCGATGGTTTCCATATTGCCGGTGTCGGGCGCGGAGCAGTTGAATACTTCCGGCGCGATGGGCGAACGGCCCATGATTTCGCACAATGGTGCGTATTCCAAATTGGTCAGACCCGCGCCGCGCGGCGATTCAGGCAAAAATAAATTCCATAAATTTTCAGCGCGCGCTTTGGTTTTTAAGTCTTCGATAATTTGCGTGGGCTGCCAACGATCACCCGCTGCGACTTGTTCATGGAATAAGGCTTCGTTCGGATAAATATTTTTTTCCATGAACACATTGAGACGTGCTTGCAGGTCTTTTACTTTTTGCGAGTAGGCGAAATCCATGTTTTTCTCCGTGTTAAATAGTTTAATTAAATCAACAAGTTACGTTTATAGCTTGGCGAGTATTTTTTCTACTTGGCGCCAGCCTGCTTCGGCCATCGGACGTGCGCGTTTGCCTGATTCGATGGCTTGCAAACTCGACGCGGTGCCATCGACCACGCGGCCCATGATGCCTTGCAAAATACCGGCGAGGCGAAACATGTTGTAGGCCAAATAAAAATCCCAGTTATTAATGGTGTTGCGATCGGTTGCTTGGCAATACATCGCGACGTATTCATCTTGCGTCGGAATGCCGAGGCTTTTCAAATCGACGCCAGCCATGCCGCGAAATTCATTCGTCGATAAATTCCATGTCATGCAGTGGTAGGAAAAATCCGCCAGAGGATGGCCGAGGGTGGAGAGTTCCCAATCGAGGATGGCCGAAATTTTCGGCTCGGTCGGATGGAAAATCATATTGTCGAGGCGATAGTCGCCATGCACGATGCTGGATTCTTCATCGGTCGGAATATTCAGCGGCAGCCATTCGATCAGCTTATCCATCGCGTCGATTTTTTCTGTTTCCGACGCTTTGTATTGTTTGCTCCAGCGCGCGATTTGGCGGGCGAAATAATTGCCCGGCTTGCCGTAATCGGCGAGGCCTATGGCAGCGTAATCGACTTTATGTAGGGCGGCGATAACGCGATTCATTTCTTCATACACCGCGCGGCGTTCGCTATTGGAAAAACCGGGCAGGGTGGGATCCCACAACACGCGGCCCTCGACGCAATCCATAATGTAAAACGCGCGGCCAATGATGCTTTCGTCTTCACACAAGGCATAAGTTTTTGCTACCGGCACATCGCTGCCGTGCAACGCGGTGAGTACTTTATATTCGCGCTCAACCGCGTGCGCTGACGGTAATAATTTCGCCACCGGCCCCGGCTTGGCGCGCAGCACATAATTTTTATTCGGCGTGCTAAGTTTGAACGTCGGGTTGGATTGGCCGCCTTTGAATTGTTCAATCGTCAGCGGGCCGGAAAAATCTGCGACATGCGCGCGCAAGTATTTTTCCAATACGGCCACATCGATCTGATGTTTTTGTTGGACCGGCATGGTGCCGATATTTTGTTCGCTCATGATTAAGTCTTTACGCTACACCGCCGCCATCGACGACCAGCGTATGGCCATTGACGTAATCGGATGCAGCACAAGATAAAAACAGCCCGACACCTCCGAGTTCACCGGGTTTGCCTGCGCGCTTGAGTGGATTATGTTCCTGTAATCGTTCGGTGATGCGCGGAATCACTTTTTCCGTCATCTTGGTCGGGAAAAATCCCGGCGCGATGGCGTTGACACGGATGCCGTGCTTGCCCCATTTATTGGCGAGGTCACGCGTCATGCCGATGACGGCGGCTTTGCTGCTGCTGTAGCCGACAGCGTCGAGAACGTCAGCCGGTTCGCCTTTGATACCGGCGACCGAGGCGATGTTAATAATTTTGCCGTAGCCTTTTTTGATCATGCCCGGCGCGACGGCTTTGCAGGCGTAAAACGAGCCATCGACATTCACTTGCATAACTTGGCGGAATTTTTCTGCTGGCATATCGACGGCAGGCGCGCCCCACGAAATGCCTGCGCTATTGACCAGAATATCCACGCCGCCGAGTTTGGCTTCGCATTCGGCGACTGCGCGCTTCACATCATCTTCCGACGACACATCGCCGATGATGCACAGTGCATCGGGAATCGACACCAACGCTTCGGCAAAATAGGCTTCACGTCGCGCCATCAGTGCGACTTTGGCGCCTGCTTCGCGCAGGGCTTCGGCGATTTCCAAGCCGAGTCCGCGTGAGCCGCCGGTGATGAAAGCGACTTTGCCGCTGAGTTTGAATGCGTCGAGATATTTCATGAATGAAAACCTTTATTGAAAGAAATTATTCAGCAATAGTAACGAGGGAAATGCAATTAGTATATGCCCGCAGTGCGGCATATTATTTCTTTCCGCGCCCTAATGTAAGTATTTGTTTTTATTTAACTTTTTGCATGCGTCTTCATCACGCGTTGTTTCTCGCGCTGCCAGTCTTTATCTTTTTCGCTGTCGCGTTTATCGTGTTGTTTTTTGCCTTTGGCCAAACCGATTTCCAGTTTGATGCGGCCTTTTTTGAAATGCAAATTCAGCGGCACGATGGTGTAACCGGCGCGCTCGACTTTGATAATCAGCTTGGCAATTTCTTCCGCGTGTAATAACAATTTACGCGTGCGTACCGGGTCGGGCGTGATGTGCGTAGATACAGTGGGCAGCGGGCTGATGTGACAGCCGATGATAAATAATTCACCGTTGCGAATAATTACATAAGCTTCTTTGAGCTGCGCGCGCGAGTCGCGGATGGCTTTGACTTCCCAGCCTTCGAGTACCATGCCGGCCTCGTATTTTTCCTCGATAAAATAATCGTGAAAGGCTTTTTTATTTTGTGCGATGCTCATCGGGAAGGCTTAACCAAGTGGGGCGTTTTAAGAGACAATAGGCTTATTTTATCAGCTTTGCTGTCCGCAGCTTTCAAACAATCAAAATCATGGCCCAAGTCAAAAAATCCATGCTCGTGTCGCACTCTGCCGAAACCATGTTCCAGCTGGTCGATGCGGTCGAAAAATATCCGGAATTTTTGCCTTGGTGCGGCGGTACAGAGATTGTCGAGCGTAGTGATGAGGTCACCCAGGCGGTAATCAAAATCGATTATCACGGCATTAAACAAAGCTTCTCCACGCGCAACCGCAAAGAAGGCCACGAGTGGATGCATATTGAAATGGTACACGGCCCGTTCAAGCATTTGGTCGGCCATTGGCATTTCAAACCGTTGGCGGCGGAAGCGTGCAAGATAGAATTTAATCTGGAATACGAATTTTCCAACCATTTATTGGAAAAATTGGTGGGCCCGGTATTTAATTACATCGCCAATACTTTTGTCGATTCTTTTTTAAAGCGCGCCGACGAGTTGCAAGCTGCTGCAAAAAAATGAAAGCACTCATTAATATTGAGGTTTGTTTTGCGTTAGCGGAAAAACAAGTCGTCGTCGAGCTGCAACTCGAAGCGGGATCGACTGTTGTGGATGCGATTAGAGCGTCAAAGATAATGGCTCAATTTCCGCACATAGATTTGAGCAAAAACCGTGTGGGTGTTTTTGGCAAGCTGGCTAAATTAGAAGCGCCATTGCGCGAGGGAGATAGAGTGGAAATCTATCGCGCCCTCACGGTTGATCCAAAAGAAGCGCGGCGCAAACGCGCAGCAGAGAAAACCAAATAGACTAGCTTTGTATTTTCGAAATGACTTCAAGTCCGGCGGCGACCCAATGCGTGCCTTGCTTGATCACGCGGTTCAAGCGAATCGCAAACGTGCCTTTTTTAGTAATCAGTTTATGTTGATTATTGGATGAATATTGTGCCGCACGAATTAACAAGCTATCGGCTTTACCCGCTTGGCCTGGCAGATACAGCGCATCCACTGCTTTATCCGACGTATCCACAGGGAAATCAGGGTCGTACACTTGCAGCGACACGGCAACAGGTGAGGCAGAAATCAATTCTATGCCGATCAAAATCAGGTCATCGACGTGTGGCACTTTTCGAACGACGCTGCCGATTTTCCATTGTACGTCGCCTGCTGTTCTCATCGCTACGATGGTGCCTAGCGCGACGGTGTGAGAAGTATTTTTGTCGGTAGTGACGCCGAACCCGCTCACGCTGAGATCGTGCAATTTGAACGGCAGTCCACTTTCTGTGGATTGCGCCGCTGCCAATTCGAGTTTTGCCAAGCGTGTGCGATCTGTGACAAAACCGAACATTTTTATATCGGCTTCCTCGGCGCTATCGAAAGTCAGGGTTTCCGCTTTGACATTGCTGAACGGATTGGCCGAGCGATTGCGAATCGCATCCATCA
>JBEEJL010000101.1:0-8762 GCA_041169175.1 Pseudomonadota bacterium
CTGTAGCTGGGGCGCGGTTTTACACAAAGCAAAACCCATCGCGCCATTAAATGGTTACTTAAAAAAGACTTCTACTTTGAGTCGCATCCAATTATGCCGTATTTAAATTCTATTATTGGAATGAAATATATATATAACGTTGATTTTGCAATTCAGCCAATTGGTTTAGCTTGAACATGCGTTTCCATCTGGATGAAGTCAAAATGAAGCGGTTTGTTGCGGCGTAAAACAATAATATAGTCTATGCATGATTTTTTACCGCGCCAGTCTGGAAGAATTCAATTGCGACGGCTTTCAGCTGCCGATCTGACGCCATTTCAGGCATACCGAACGGATATTGAAGTTGGCCGTTACCAAGGCTGGTCGGTGATGTCGTCTGCCGAAGCGCAAGCGTTCTTGTCAGAGATGGCTGGCGCGCCATTATTTTTGCCCGACCTGTGGTGTCAATTGGCTATCGCTGATGGGTTGAGCGGGCGTTTGATTGGCGATATTGGCGTATGTGTGCGTAGCACTGAGCCTTGTGCTGAAATAGGCTTTACGCTGGCCCCCGCTTCGCAAGGGCAGGGTTTAGGTACAGAAGCAGTGGGTGCCGCGCTTGAGCTGATTTTTGCGTTGACGCTCGTTGCGCGGGTTATCGCGACTACCGACGCACGCAATCTGCCTTCGGTACAATTGCTGAAACGAGTAGGCATGCAGCTGCAACAATCAATACAAACGACTTTCAGGGGCGAGCCATGTATCGAGCTGGTGTTTGAAGCTCGCAACGCAACATTAGCAGCGTAAATTTGTAAACTTGTATGACGGCAAAAGCGTGTTTGTCGTAAAATATTTTTTCCGTCCAATAAAAATCATCCGCATGAAAATCGCTAAGCAATTATCTACACCGTTTCGCAACGCCGGTTCGTCAGTGTTAGTTTTGTCCGGCGCGCGCTTTCGTTTACTGCCGAGCGGTTGGGTGAAAGGTGCGACGCGTGTGCGCTCGCCGAATTTTAATCTGCGCCCGAAAGGCATGCCAATTGAATTGTTGGTGATTCATAACATCAGCATGCCGCCGGGAGAATTCGGCGGCAATGATGTGGCGAAATTATTTACCAATCGTCTTGATTGGGAGGCGCATGAGTTTTATAAAACTATTCGCGGATTAAAAGTCTCGGCGCATTTTTTTATTCGGCGTAACGGTGAGGTAATGCAGTTTGTGCCGTGTACTTTGCGCGCTTGGCATGCGGGTGCGTCGTTGTGGCGTGAGCGTACTAATTGCAATGATTTTTCTCTCGGCATTGAGATGGAAGGTACGGATACTGAACCTTTCACCGAGGCGCAGTATGCCAGTTTAGTAGCGCTCACCAAGTTACTAAAACACGCTTACCCGATAGTCGATATCGCCGGGCATTCGGATATTGCCCCCAGCCGCAAGACCGATCCGGGGCCGTTTTTCGATTGGCAGCACTATCGCCGAGACATTTAGCTAACTATTTGATTATATTAAGTATTTAATAATTATCCGTAAAATAGTTTTTTGTCTGCCCAAATTCCTTTTTGACTGGTTTGTCAATACGCAAAACCATGAATGCGGACGAATTTTCCATTTGACATCATATGCCTCAAGCACTAGCATTAGTCTTTATCGGCAACACAAACACAACATCTTGTGGAAATCCTTGTGTATAGCCTGTGGATGAAATGGTCCCGGTTGCCGGTTTTCTCAGCTTTATCAACATTACAAATCGAGCGGGACTTTTAGTTAAAAGCTGATTTTCCGCCAACTGGGATTTGCAGCTTCCCCGGTAAGCACAAGGCTTGATGTAAAAAAGCCGTGGCGAACCGTTCAGGAATGCGCATACAGGCTGGCAAAAACAGATTTAAACAAAATAGCGCCATAATATTTTCAGGAGAGTGACTCATGCGTTTGTCCGGCACTGATATGACTCAAGTTAACCCCCTTCCATCGTCCGTGCTCGCCGCCGAATCCGCCGCGAAAACCAACGCACAATACGCTGCCTATAAGCTCATTCGCCGTAACGGTGCGGTCGTGGCGTTCGAGCCGAGTAAAATTTCCGTCGCGTTGACCAAGGCGTTTATCGCCGTCAATGGCGGACAGGGCGCGGCGTCTGCACGTATCCGCGAAGTGGTGGCGCAATTGACCGATGCAGTGGTCGCGGCGTTAGTGCGGCGTCAACCGGCCGGCGGCACTTTCCATATCGAAGACGTGCAAGATCAAGTTGAACTTGCGCTGATGCGTTCGGGCGAACACGATGTCGCGCGCTCGTATGTGTTGTATCGCGAAAAACAATCGCAAGCCCGCGCGGCCCATAAAGCAGAAGTCGCCGCGACTAAACCGGTGGCCGTATTAAACGTGACCGAAAACGGCGTGAAGCGTCCGCTGGACATGGCCCATCTTGAATCGATTATTGCCGAGACTTGTGAAAATCTGGGCCCGGTAGTGAGCGTCAAACCTATTTTGGAAAATACGCTAAAAGATTTATACGACGGCGTGCCGCAAGATGAAGTATTCAAATCGGCGATTCTGTCTGCGCGTGCCTTGATCGAACAAGACCCGGCCTACAGCAAAGTCACTGCGCGCTTGCTCATGCACACGATCCGCAAAGAAATTCTGGGCGAAGAAGTGACGCAAGCGCAAATGACCACGCGCTACGCCGAATATTTCCCCGGCTTTATCAAAACCGGTATCAAGGCCGAATTGCTCGACGAACGTTTAGCGCACTACGACTTGGCGCGCCTCGGCGCGGCGCTTGATGCCTCGCGCGACAACCAATTTAATTACCTGGGTTTGCAAACGCTAAACGACCGCTACTTCTTACATATAGAAGAAAAGCGCATCGAATTGCCGCAGGCGTTTTTCATGCGCGTCGCCATGGGCCTGGCGCTGAACGAAGTGAACCGCGAAGCGCGGGCGATTGAGTTTTACGAAATTATGTCGTCGTTTGACTTCATGTCATCGACGCCAACACTATTTAATTCCGGTACGCGTCGTTCGCAATTGTCGTCGTGCTATCTCACCACAGTGGCTGACGATCTCGATGGCATTTATGAAGCATTAAAAGAAAACGCGCTGTTGTCGAAATATGCCGGCGGCTTGGGTAATGACTGGACGCCAGTGCGCGCACTCGGCTCGCATATCAAAGGCACCAACGGTAAATCGCAAGGCGTGGTGCCGTTTTTGAAAGTCGTCAACGACACCGCCGTTGCGGTGAATCAAGGCGGCAAGCGCAAAGGCGCGGTGTGCGCGTATCTGGAAACCTGGCATCTCGACATTGAAGAATTTTTAGAGTTGCGCAAAAATACCGGCGACGATCGCCGTCGTACGCATGACATGAATACCGCCAACTGGATTCCTGACTTGTTCATGAAGCGCGTGATGGAAGGCGGCGAATGGACCTTGTTCTCGCCCGGCGATGTAAAAGATTTGCACGATAAATTCGGTAAAGATTTCGAGCGTGCGTATTTGAGCTATGAAGCCAAGGCTAACCGTGGCGAAATCAAGCTGTTCAAAAAAGTGCCGGCGACTAATCTATGGCGCAAAATGTTGTCGATGCTGTTCGAGACCGGCCATCCGTGGGTCACGTTCAAAGATCCGTGCAATATCCGCAATCCGCAGCAGCATGTCGGCGTCGTTCACAGTTCCAATCTGTGTACCGAAATCACGCTCAATACCAACGACAGCGAAATCGCGGTTTGTAATTTGGGATCGGTGAATTTGGTCGCGCACTTGAAAGACGGCAAACTGGATTTCGACAAGCTCGGCCGCACCATCCGCACCGCCATGCGCATGCTGGATAACGTGATCGACATTAATTTTTATCCGGTTGCAAAAGCGCGTAACTCTAATCTTAAGCATCGCCCGGTCGGCCTCGGCATTATGGGCTTTCAGGATTGTTTGCATGAGCTGCGCATTCCTTATGCATCAGAACAAGCCGTAGCGTTTGCCGATACCTCGATGGAAGAAGTTTGTTATCAAGCGTATTGGGCTTCGACTGAGCTCGCAGAAGAGCGCGGACGTTATTCTTCCTATAAAGGTTCCTTGTGGGATCGCGGTATTCTGCCGCAAGATTCTATCGACTTGTTAGCCGAAGAGCGCGGCGGTTATGTCGAAGTCGATCGCAGCAGCGCGCTGGATTGGACGGGTTTGCGTCAGCGCATTAAGCAATTCGGTATGCGCAATTCCAATTGCGTCGCCATCGCGCCGACCGCCACCATCGCCAATATTATCGGCGTGTCAGCGTGTATCGAGCCGACGTTCCAGAATCTGTTTGTGAAATCCAATTTGTCCGGCGAGTTCACTGTGGTTAACGATTACATGGTGCGCGACCTGAAACAGAATAATTTATGGGATCCGGTGATGGTGTCGGATTTGAAATATTTCGACGGCTCGTTGGCGAAAGTCGATCGCGTGCCGCAGGAGATGCGCGACTTGTATGCCACGGCGTTTGAAGTCGATGCCAAATGGATTGTCGAAGCCGCATCGCGCCGACAAAAGTGGATTGATCAAGCGCAATCGCTGAATATTTATATGAGCGGTGCATCGGGCAAGAAATTGGACGACACGTATAAACTCGCCTGGGTGCGCGGACTGAAGACAACGTATTATTTGCGCACACTCGCCGCAACCAGCGCGGAAAAATCTACCGGTCGCGGGGGTGAGCTGAATTCTGTTGCGATTGATGGCGGCATCAGCGCACTCGCGGGCAATTCGATTTCAGAACAAGAAGTAAAATTTTGCGCGATTGATGACCCCGAATGCGAAGCTTGTCAGTAATATAAGTATTTGATTATATTAATATTTTATGGGCGCGCGAGCGCTACGCAAATCAGCAGTTTGTTGAAAAAAGTAGCGAGCCGATTGAGTTTGAGTCGAGGAGCGGAAACGGATAATTAATACGTTGAGCACCGAAGGCTCAAAATCGGTCGGCGCAGTAGTTTTGCAATAAACTGCAAAGGGGGAGTATGCAATTTCGTGTTGAGCTTGATGCGGCATCCGAATATCGTTGGCGCTTGTTGGCGGACAACGGCAAGAGCGTCGCCATTTCCGCTGATGGTTACAGCAGCAAACACGAATGCCTGGATGCGATTCGCCTGGTGCAAATGTCGTTCAATGTGCCAGTGATCGAAAATTACTCGGTCGATTTATTTGGTGAAGTCGTTATTCCTACCCGAGGTCGCGCCAGAGCGGTGCGCAGAACGCAGCAACAGCAGCAATAATTTTTTAGTAGTGCCGTAGTAAACAAGCGGGGCGGCTTAGTGAGTCGTTCCAAAAATCAAACCACTGTTATACATATGGAGGCAACATGGGACTCTTAAGTTTTATTAAAGGTGCAGGCGAAAAATTATTCGGTCATGGTCAAGCACAAGCCGCTACGCAAGCGGCAGCGGCGGCGCCTACACCAGTAAATATCGAATTAGCTAACGTGGCGGCATCGAATGCCATCATGGGTTATATCAATGCGCAAAATCTGACCGCCGATGATTTGGCTGTGTCTTTCAATGCGGCAAAAGGTGAAGTTACAGTGACCGGTACGGCTGCCGATCAGGAAACCAAAGAAAAAATCTTGCTTTGCTGCGGTAACGTGCAAGGCGTGGATCAAGTGGATGACCAAATGGAAGTCGCCTCTGATGAGCCAGAATCGACTTACTACACGGTAAAAAGCGGCGACACGCTGTCAAAAATCGCCAAAGCAGAATACGGCGATGCCAGCGCTTATCAAGGTATTTTTGAAGCTAACACCCCGATGTTGTCGCACCCGGACAAGATTTATCCGGGTCAAGTATTGCGCATTCCTCCGCAGGAAGCGTAAACAAAAAATAGTCGCAGAAAAAAAACGATGGGCGAACGTTTGATGCGTTCGCCCCTCTAAGTACCAGAGGAGACAATATGCTAAATTTTGAAGATGACATCCCCGCACAAGCGCATAAACCTTTTATGCCTGATATGGACGATAGCGTAGTGAAAGCACCCGGCAACATCCCCAAGTTTTTGCTCAACAACGAAGAAGCCACGCACCCTGAACGCTTCGGTCGCGTGCGCGCGGAAGACAAGCGCATCATTAATGCCAAGTCCGACGTGAATCAACTCGTGCCGTTTAAATATAAATGGGCATGGGACAAATATCTGGCCGGCTGCGCCAATCACTGGATGCCGCAGGAAGTCAACATGAACCGCGACATCGCGCTATGGAAAGACCCTAACGGTCTGACCGACGATGAGCGCCGTTTGGTAAAACGCAATTTAGGTTTTTTTGTCACGGCCGATTCACTCGCCGCCAATAACATCGTGCTCGGTACTTATCGCCACATCACCGCGCCCGAGTGCCGTCAGTATTTATTGCGCCAGGCGTTTGAAGAAGCGATTCACACCCACGCCTATCAATACATTGCCGAAAGTTTAGGCCTCGATGAAGGCGAAATTTTTAACGCCTATCATGAAATCAAATCGATTCGCGACAAAGATGATTTTCTGATTCCGTTTATCAACACGCTGACCGATCCCGAGTTCACCACCGGTACGCAAGAGAACGACCAGAAGTTGCTGAAGAGCCTGATCGTATTCTCCTGCATCATGGAAGGCTTGTTTTTCTATGTTGGCTTTGTGCAGATTCTTGCGCTGGGCCGTCAGAATAAAATGACCGGTGCCGCCGAACAGTATCAATACATTCTGCGCGACGAATCGATGCACTGTAATTTCGGTATTGATCTGGTCAACACGATCAAGCTGGAGAATCCGCAATTATGGACGCCGGAATTCCGTCAGGAAATGTCCGACCTTATGCGTAAAGCAGTAGAGCTGGAATATGCTTACGCAGAAGACACCATGCCGCGCGGCGTGCTCGGTTTGAACGCGCCGATGTTCAAGGAGTATTTGCGCTTTGTCGCTAACCGTCGTTGCCAGCAAATTGGTTTGGACATGCTGTATCCGGGCGCAACCAATCCGTTCCCTTGGATGAGTGAACTCATCGATCTGAAAAAAGAGAAAAACTTTTTTGAGACGCGTGTGATCGAGTATCAAACCGGTGGAGCGTTAAGCTGGGATTAAGCAGTTTGTTTACGCAATAAAAACGCCGCTGAAAAGCGGCGTTTTTATTTGTACAACTTATTAAAAACTATCAGCGTTTCATGCCCCCGCCCGAACCGTCTTTCGCTTCGATGTAGATATCGACACGACGTGCGCGGTTGTTACCAGCTTTCGGCAACATCGGTGCGACGGTACCTTCGTTCAACTTGGTTTCACCGGTGGTGTTGATATTGGTTTCGATGATCGAACCGTTTACGCCTTTATTCACAAACGCGTTTTTGATGGCGGCGGCGCGGCGCTCGGCGAGAATTTTATTCAGCCCGGCGTCGCCCGAGCTATCGGTGCGGCCGGTCAACACAATCTTCACGCCTTTGAGTGCTTCCGGAATCAGCTTGGTCACGGTAGTGCGTGCGCCAGGGCCCAAGTCTGCGGCAGCCCAACGATAAAATACTGCGTAAAGCAGCGAGCGAAACTCTTTATCCATTTTCAGCGGCGGGGTGGAGCCTTGCACGGTTGCCGCGGTTGCTGCGATTACTTGCGCGACTTTTGCTGGCGCCACGGTCGGCGCGGGCGTTGCTTGGGCGGTAACGGCAGGAGCCGGCGCAGTTTTTGCCGTAATCGCCGCGAGGGCGGCTTTTTTATCGGCTAACTTTTTTTCTGCAGCAGCAATCACTTCCGTCGTCGCGACAGGTGCCGCGCTCGGTGCTTCAGGCATCGACAGGTCGGTCATTTTGAGTGAGCCGGAAGATTCATTTCTTGCTGTGCCGTTGACTACGGGGCCGTCGCTGGAGGCCAATGGCGGCGCTGCTGCTGTAGAGACATCGTTGCCGCCAGTAGAAATTTTGCCACTGCTAAGTGGGCGGGATGTTGGCGCGGCATCTCGATTTTCCGCGCTGCTGCCGCCAAATAGCGAGCTCAGTGTTAACCCTGAGTTAGACAGAAATTGCCAGCCAAATCCCGCAGCGGCGAGCAAGCCCACGCCAAGGATTAGCCAAGCCTTGTTGCCCTTAGAACTGGATTCTTGTACTTCATCGTCGTCATATATATCTGCCATATCCCCCCCGAAAAGTTAGCTAACTTACTGATTTTAACACTTAAGTCCCGCTTCGCCCAAACACTAATTAGCATGGCTTAGAAGGGCTGGATTCCAGCCGATTATGCGACAAGTGTTATGATTACGCCTATGAAAAGCTTAACAAGCGACAAAGTTTTTCATAAAAAATGACTATTTCAATCACGTGCAGAACTATTTGATAACAAACAGTATCCATACTTGGCTAACCATATTAATAAGGAAAAACATGGCGATTGAATTTACCGAAGCGGACTGGAAAAAATTGCTCACCAGCTTGGGAGAAGACGCAGACCGTCAAGGCTTAAAAGAAACTCCCCATCGGGTAGCCGAGGCGTGGAAATCCTGGACCGCCGGTTATGCGCAAGACCCGAAAGAAATTCTCAAAGTTTTTGAAGATGGTGCAGAAAAATATAGCGAATTGATTATTGTTAGAGGTATTCCCGTCTATAGCCATTGCGAACATCATCTGGCGCCGTTTTTCGGCACCGCGACAATTGGTTATGTTCCTAACGGCAGGATAGTCGGCTTATCGAAACTGACGCGCTTAGTCGAATGTTTTTCCAAGCGCTTGCAAGTACAGGAGCGCCTGACCAGTCAGGTCGGACAAACGCTGATGACTGAGTTGAAGCCTCACGCAGTCGGGGTCATTATTCGTTGCCGTCA
>JBEEJL010000102.1:0-10230 GCA_041169175.1 Pseudomonadota bacterium
CCTGCCTTGCGTGAGATATCTCAGCAGACATTACGGGTCAGTTTGATTATATGGCCGCCCATTATTGGCAAGAGACTCAACTTTAGCTGTGAATTGGCGCACAACTGATCAAATAATCGCGAGCATACATTTAAGGCGGGAATTTAGTGCTCAGCGTGTTGCCCTACTGTTACCCTCTAGGTAAAATGGTGGGCTGTCGGTAAAAGTTGACTGTTAACTTAAAATGTTCCAATCCCCACAAGCGGATGGCGTTTTTGTGAACGTTTGTAGCAAGCCCGCTTTAGAGGGCAGCCCGTATCCATTCCATTTGAAATTTGAGGTTTTTACGTGAATCATTCCGCATTGTCGGCCCGGCAAGGACTATACGACCCCGCTAACGAACACGACGCCTGTGGCGTGGGCTTTGTTGCCAATATTAATGGCCAGAAAAGCCATAAGATTATCGAGCAGGGTTTGCAAATCCTGAGGAATTTGACCCATCGCGGCGCGACGGGGGCGGATCCTTTGGTCGGCGACGGCGCGGGCATTTTGTTGCAAATTCCGGATAAGTTTTTCCGCGCTGAATGCGCGAAGCTGAACATCACACTGCCCGCTGCTGGCGAATACGGCGTCGGCATGATGTTCCTGCCGCGCGATGCCGCCAACCGCGTGGCCTGTGAGCGGGAAGTAGAGCGAGCGATCACTAATGCCGACCAAACACTCTTGGGATGGCGAAATATTTCTGTTAATAATCATATACTTGGTAAAGATGTGTTGGATTGCGAGCCGGTCATCCGCCAGGTATTTGTGGGTAAATCTGCTGATCTTAACGACCTCGATGCTTTCGAGCGTAAGCTTTACGTCATCCGCAAAAGCTCCGGCCACGCCATCAAGGCGCTGGGCTTGGGTAAGGCGCGGGAATTTTATGTGCCGTCATTTTCAGCCCGCACGATCGTTTATAAAGGCATGTTGCTGGCCGCACAAGTAGGCGAATATTACCTCGACCTGACCGACCCGCTGATGGAAAGCGCGTTGGCGCTGGTCCATCAGCGTTTTTCCACCAACACTTTCCCGACCTGGGATCTTGCGCACCCGTTCCGCATGATCGCCCATAACGGCGAAATCAACACTCTGCGCGGCAACGTCAACTGGATTCGCGCGCGGCAGCAAACCATCCAATCCAATTTGCTCGGCGACGATTTGGATAAAATCTGGCCGCTGATTTACGACGGCCAGTCTGATTCCGCCTCGTTCGACAATGCGCTGGAATTACTACTCATGGGCGGCTATTCGCTCGCCCACGCCATGATGCTGATGATCCCCGAAGCCTGGTCGGGCAACCCACTGATGAACGAAGAACGCCGCGCGTTTTACGAATATCACGCGGCACTGATGGAGCCGTGGGACGGCCCCGCCGCAGTCGCGTTTACCGATGGCCGCCAGATCGGCGCCACCCTGGATCGCAACGGCCTGCGGCCCGCGCGCTATTTGCTCACCGACGACGGCCTGGTGTTGATGGCCTCCGAGATGGGCGTGCTCGATATTCCGCAAAGCAAGATCGTTAAAAAATGGCGCTTGCAGCCGGGGAAAATGCTGCTCATCGACTTGGAACAAGGCCGCATCATCAGCGACGAAGAATTAAAACACCAGCTCGCCACGGCCAAACCCTATCAGGAATGGCTGAAAAAAACCCAGATTCATCTGGAAGATATTCCGATGCCGGACAAAATTCCGATGCCGGATGCCGACAAATTACTCGACCGCCAGCAGGCCTTCGGCTACACCCAGGAAGACATCAAATTCATCATGGCGCCCATGGCGGCCAGCGGGCAGGAAGCCATCGGCTCCATGGGCGACGATTCGCCCCTCGCGGTGTTGTCGAACCGCAGCAAGCCTTTGTATTCCTATTTCCGCCAACTGTTTGCGCAAGTAACCAATCCGCCCATTGATCCGATTCGTGAAGAGCTGGTGATGTCGCTGGTGTCATTCATCGGCCCGCGTCCGAATTTGCTCGCCCTGAACGATATTGATCCGAAAATGCGTCTCGAGGTGCATCAGCCGATTCTGACTTTCGAGGATATGGAAAAGTTGTATCGCGCTGCGGAGTTCACCAAGGGCCATTTCCGTTCGGAAGTGTTGTCCATGTGTTATCCGGCCGAATGGGGGGCGGAAGGCATGGAGCCGTCGCTGTCGCGCCTGTGCGCCGACGCGGAAGACGCGGTGTTGAAAGGCGTGAATATTATTATTCTCACCGACCGTGCGATGGACGAGCATCATGTCGCCATTCCCGCGTTGCTCGCCACCAGCGCCGTGCATCATCACTTGGTGCGCAAAGGTTTGCGTACCCGTTCGGGACTCGTGGTGGAAACCGGCTCGGCGCGCGAAGTGCATCACTTTGCTTTACTCGCTGGTTATGGCGCGGAAGCAATCCATCCGAACCTTGCTTTCGCTACACTGGCGCAAATGAAAGATGTGTTGCCGTCAGACGTGACACACAAAGAAGCGTGCAAGCGTTATATCAAAGCGGTGTCGAAAGGTTTGTTGAAAGTCATGTCCAAGATGGGCATCTCGACGTATCAATCGTATTGCGGCGCGCAGATTTTTGAAGGCATCGGCCTGAACTCTGATTTTGTGAAAAAATATTTTACCGGCACGCCGAGCAATATCGAAGGCATCGGCTTGAAGCAAGTCGCCGAAGAAGCCGTGCGTCAACACAGCAACGCCTATGGCGACGCGCCGATTTATCGCGACGTACTCGATGTCGGCGGCGATTATGCGTATCGCATCCGCGGTGAAGCGCATATGTGGACGCCGGAAACGATTTCCAAATTGCAGCACTCGACGCGCGCAAATAATTACACCACTTATAAAGAATACGCCAAGCTGGTGAATGACCAGAGCGCGCGCTTGATGACTTTGCGTGGCTTGTTTGACATTAAACAAGCGGCGACGCCGATTCCGCTCGATCAAGTCGAGTCCGCCAGAGAAATCGTTAAGCGCTTCGCTACTGGCGCGATGTCATTGGGCTCGATTTCCACCGAGGCGCACACCGCGCTGGCGGTAGCGATGAATCGCATCGGCGGCAAATCTAACACCGGCGAAGGCGGCGAAGATCCGGCGCGCTTCCAGAAAATTGCCGTTGATACGACGCTGGCAAAATTGCTCGGCAAAAATAATATCGAAGCCGATTTGAAATTGATGCCCGGCGATTCGCTGCGCTCGAAAATCAAGCAAGTTGCCTCGGGACGTTTCGGCGTTACGGCGGAATATCTCAACTCGGCCGATCAGATTCAAATCAAAATGGCCCAGGGCGCGAAGCCCGGCGAAGGCGGCCAGTTGCCCGGCCACAAAGTCTCCGAATACATCGCGCAATTGCGTTTCTCCGTGCCCGGCGTCGGTTTGATTTCGCCGCCGCCCCATCACGATATTTATTCCATCGAAGATCTGGCGCAACTGATTCACGATTTGAAAAACGCCAATCCGCGCGCGTCGATTTCGGTGAAGCTGGTTTCCGAAGTTGGCGTCGGCACGGTGGCGGCAGGCGTAGCAAAAGCGAAGTCCGATCATGTCACCATCTCCGGTCACGATGGCGGCACCGGTGCATCACCGGTGTCGTCAGTGAAGTACGCCGGTTCGCCGTGGGAACTCGGTCTCGCCGAAACGCAACAGACACTGGTGCTGAATAAATTGCGCGGCCGCATCACCGTGCAAGCCGACGGACAAATGAAAACCGGGCGCGACGTTGTCGTCGGCGCATTACTCGGCGCAGACGAATTCGGTTTCGCCACCGCGCCGCTGGTGGTCGAAGGTTGCATCATGATGCGCAAGTGTCATTTGAACACTTGCCCGGTCGGCGTCGCGACGCAAGACCCGGCGTTGCGCAAAAAATTTACCGGCCAGCCGGAACACGTCGTGAATTATTTCTTCTTCGTCGCTGAAGAAGTGCGCGAATACATGGCGAGCATGGGCTTCCGCACATTCAATGAGATGATCGGTCGCAGCGAGATGCTCGACACGCACAAAGGCATCCAGCATTGGAAAGCACAAGGTCTTGATTTTAATAAGATTTTTTACAAGCCTGCAGTCGATGCGTCGGTCGCTGTGCGCCAAGTGGAAGAGCAAGACCACGGCCTCACGCGCGCGCTCGATCACGCGTTGATCAAGCAAGCCATGCCTGCATTAGAGTCGCGCAAAGCCGTCAAGATCGACACCAAAATCAACAATACCAATCGCACCGTCGGCACCATGTTGTCGGGCGAAGTGGCGCGACGTTTTGGTCACGCCGGTTTACCGGATGACACGATTCATATCAAAGCCACGGGAACTGCAGGACAAAGCTTCGGCGCCTTCCTCGCGCGCGGCGTGACGATTGAGCTCGAAGGTGAAGGCAACGATTACGTCGGCAAAGGTTTATCCGGCGGACGCTTGATTGTCTATCCCCCGAAAGATTGCGCCATCCTGGCGGAAGAAAATATTATTGTCGGCAACACCGTCCTCTACGGCGCGACCGGCGGCGAAGTATTTTTCCGCGGTGTCGCAGGCGAACGCTTTGCCGTGCGCAACTCGGGCGCGACGGCGGTGGTTGAAGGGCTCGGCGATCACGGTTGCGAATACATGACCGGCGGCACGGTCGTCGTACTCGGCGAAACCGGACGCAACTTCGCGGCGGGCATGAGCGGCGGCGTGGCTTACGTGCTGGATGAATCGAGCAACTTTGAACAGCGCTGCAATATGTCCATGGTCGAACTTGAGCCGGTCACGGCAGAAGATGCTGCATCGGATCACACACGCGGACAACTCGAAGGCCACGGCAAAGTGAACGTGAATCATTTAGGCTTGGCGGACGAAACTCTATTGCGCGGCTTGATTGAAAAACATTTGCAACTGACTAACAGCACACGCGCGAAATTGATTCTGGATAACTGGGACACGTATCGCGCCAAGTTTGTCAAAGTGATGCCGACGGAATATCGCCGCGCGCTAGCCGAGATGGCCGCCGCACAGCAACTGAAAAAAGAATTGGAGCCAGCGTAATTATGGGCAAAGTAACAGGATTCATGGAAATCACGCGGCAAGATCCAAGCAGCTTGCCGCCGGCAGAACGCATTCATTTTTATAAAGAATTTCAGTTACCACTTAGCGACGCCGACATCAGCAAGCAAGGCGCGCGCTGCATGGATTGCGGCATTCCGTTTTGTCATAGCGGTTGCCCGGTTAACAACATCATTCCGGATTGGAATGATTTGGTCTATCGCGGCAACTGGCGCGAAGCGCTCGACGTGCTGCACTCGACCAATAATTTTCCTGAGTTTACCGGGCGTATTTGCCCGGCGCCGTGCGAAGCCGCATGCACGCTCAACATCAACGACGATGCGGTGACGATTAAAAATATCGAACATGCGATTATCGACAAGGGTTGGGAAAACGGTTGGGTCACGCCGCAAATTCCTACCCATAAAAGCGGCAAAAAAGTCGCCGTCATCGGCTCCGGCCCGGCTGGAATGGCCGCTGCCCAGCAACTCGCGCGCGTCGGCCATGCCGTTGTTTTATTTGAGAAAAATGATCGCGTCGGCGGCTTGCTGCGTTATGGCATTCCCGATTTCAAAATGGAAAAACACCACATCGACCGCCGCATTGAGCAAATGCGCGCCGAGGGCGTGGAGTTCCGCGTCAATCAACATGTCGGCGTCAATGTCGATGCGAAAAAATTATTGGCTGAGTTCGATGCCGTGGTGTTGAGCGGCGGCTCTGAATTTCCGCGCGACATTCCCGTGCCGGGCCGCGAACTCAAAGGCGTGCATTTCGCTATGGATTTTTTACCGTGGCAAAATAAAAAGAACGCAGGCGATATCATCGCCAGCCAACTGGTCGCGACGGGAAAAAATGTTGTCGTCATTGGCGGCGGCGATACCGGCTCCGATTGCGTCGGTACTTCGATACGTCAAGGCGCAAAGTCCGTCACCAATTTTGAATTGATGTCGCAACCGCCGGTCGAAGAAAACAGACCGCTCACCTGGCCCAACTGGCCGATGAAGTTGCGCATTTCGTCATCGCACGAAGAAGGCGCCAAACGCGAATTCTCCGTCGTGACCAAAAGTTTTTCCGGCAAAGACGGCCAGGTCAGCACGCTACACGGCGCGCATCTGGAATGGGTGAAAGGACCAGACGGCCAAATGAAAAGCGCCGAAGTCCCTGGCTCGCAATTTGAAATCGCCGCCGATTTAGTTTTGCTGGCGATGGGTTATGTGCATCCAGTCAAAACCGGTTTGCTCGAGCAACTCGGCGTCGAACTCGACAATCGTGGCAACGTCAAAGCCAACACCGAGCAATATCAAACCTCGGCCGCGAAAGTATTCAGCGCGGGCGATATGCGGCGCGGACAATCGCTGGTCGTGTGGGCGATCCGTGAAGGCCGCCAATGCGCGCGTTCAGTCGATGAATTTTTAATGGGGTCATCGGATTTACCGCGTTAAAGTGAACGGCAACACAAAATAAAAAGGCGCAACATGCGCCTTTTTATTTTTCTATCACTTTGAAGGATGTCAGGAAAACGCTTAAGATTCGACCAAGGCTTATTCGGTGGCGTAAGCGTGATAAAAAGTTTGAACATTGTCTTCGCGCCGCTGCCTAACCCACACATTCTTGGACTGGAACCAACATGAACCGTCGTCAATTATTAATCTCGCTAGGTGTGTTACCGTTTGCTAATATTGCTTGTAGTTTCGCCGCGAGTGAAAGGAATAAAACTGTGGAAGACATTCAAAACAATTGGAAAACTTTATTGCCTGCTTCGGCAAATGTTTCTGTGTCGCTTGAGCCAATAAAAAAATCGCGCGACGAATGGAAAAAAATTCTGCCGCCTGAGTCCTTCGATGTATTGCGCGAAGAAGGCACCGAGCGCGCCGGCACCAGCCCGTTCAACAACGAAAAACGCACCGGTGTATTTGTCTGCGCCGGTTGCGACCTGCCACTATTCACCACTGAAATGAAATACGACAGCGGCACCGGCTGGCCGAGTTTTTTCACCGCCATCCCCGGCCACACCGCGAGCAAAAAAGATTACAAGTTAGTTTGGCCGCGCACCGAATACCACTGCATCCGCTGCGGCGGACACCAAGGCCATATGTTCAACGACGGCCCGCAACCGAGTGGACAACGTTGGTGTAACAACGGTGTGGCACTGAAATTTATTCCGGCGGAAAACAAAAGCTGATCAAATTCAGCTATAAAATAGTTTAGTTAAATCAAATAGTTACATAAACTTCTATTTATTAACTTTTTACCATAAAAAACCGCGCCAGACATTTCATCTGGTGCGGTTTTATTTTTTACTGCAAGAAAAAAGTAACGTGCAATATTATTGTGCGCGTCCTTCTTTCCACGCTTGAATCAACTTTTCATACGCAATGGTTTCGCCTTTAGGTTTTTCATTGGCCAGTTTTTTCCACGGCGCGGCGCTATCTGATAAATATTTATTTGGATCGCCTTTCGGATTTAACTTAGGTGCGCATTTCGCCATGCCTGCGCGCTCTAAACGACCCATTACTTGATCCATTTCTTCTGCCAAATTATCCATCGCGGCTTGCGGCGTTTTTTCGCCCGTCACTGCGACGGCGACGTTCTTCCACCACAACTGCGCGAGCTTGGGGTAGTCGGGGACGTTGTTGCCGGTTGGCGTCCACGCTACACGCGCGGGGCTGCGGTAGAACTCGATCAGGCCGCCGTACTTGTTGGCGTTTTGCGTGAAGTAATCATGCTTGATGTCGCTCTCGCGAATGAAGGTTAATCCAGTGATGGATTTTTTCAGTGACGTGGTTTTCGACGTGATGAATTGCGCATACAACCACGCTGCGGCGGTTTTGTTGGCGTCATGATCTTTGAAGAAAGTCCATGAGCCTACATCCTGATAACCGTTTTGCATGCCTTGTTTCCAATACGGACCATGCGGACCCGGAGCCATGCGCCACTTCGGCGTGCCGTCGGTATTCACCACGGGTAAACCGGCTTTGATCATGTCGGCAGTAAACGCGGTGTACCAAAAAATCTGCTGCGCGATTTGGCCTTGCGCGGGAACCGGACCGGCTTCACCGAAGGTCATGCCGCTGGCTTCTTTCGGCGCATAGGCTTTCATCCAATCGACATATTTGGTCAAGGCATACACGGCTGCCGGTGAGTTGGTTGCGCCGCCGCGTGACACCGATGCGCCGACGGGCGTACATTTATCGTCGGCGACACGGATGCCCCATTCGTCAATCGGCAAACCATTCGGAATACCTTTGTCGGCAGTGCCGGCCATCGACAACCATGCGTCGGTGAAACGCCAACCGAGCGACGGATCTTTTTTGCCGTAATCCATGTGGCCGTAAACCGGTTTGCCGTCGATGGTTTTGACATCGTTGGTGAAGAATGCGGCGATGTCTTCATACGCCGACCAATTTTGCGGCACACCTAAATCATAGCCATACTTGGCTTTGAATTTATCTTGCAAATCTTTTTTGGCGAACAAATCAGCGCGGAACCAATACAGATTAGCGAATTGTTGGTCGGGCAATTGATACAATTTTCCATCCGGGGCGGTGGTGAAGCTGGTGCCGATAAAATCCTTGATGTCGAGATCGGGATTGGTCCACTCTTTGCCCGAGCCCGCCATGTAATCGGACAGCGGCAAAATTTTTCCGTAACGGTAGTGGGTGCCGATCAAATCGGAATCGGAAATCCAGCCGTCGTAAATCGACTTGCCCGACTGCATCGAGGTTTGCAGTTTTTCGACTACGTCGCCTTCCTGGATGATGTCGTGCTTCACCTTGATGCCGGTGATTTCTTCAAACGCTTTGGCTAAAGTTTTTGATTCATATTCGTGCGTAGTAATCGTCTCCGACACCACGCTCACTTCTTTAATGCCTTTGGCTTGCAGCTTTTTCGCCGCGTCCATAAACCATTTCATTTCCGCCATCTGCTTGTCTTTGCTCAAGGTCGATGGTTGAAATTCCGCGTCGATCCACTTCTTTGCTTCGGCTTCACCCGCCCATGCACCGTGTCCGTAAACCATTGCAGCGGCGGCGAAGGCGATTGCTTTGAGTTGCATTTTCATTTCGTCTCTCCTTTAACACTCCTCCCGCTGTTGGCAGAACAAAAACGATAGTCGGGGAAGAAATGACTATCGCCTTTTTTAAAACCTTATCACTAACCTTTGCGCATAATCAATCCGAGCAACAACATCGATGCGACAAAACCAAACCATACTGATGGTTCGGCTTCCAGTTTCGATAGCGTCATCACTTTTCCAGAAATGCCGATCCAGATCAAATTTACAAATGCTGCCGTGAGTAAGCCGATAAATAACCGATCGCCGCGTGTAGTGGCGATCGGCAATAAACCTTTACGCAAAATGGTTGGGCTTTTCAGCTCCCACATCGTCATGCCGAACAGCAGCAACACAATGCAGGAAAAAAATATCGCCACCGGCGTGGTCCATACCATCCACTCAAACATACTGATCTCCCATGCTCATACCCGTCCCATCGCGAAACCTTTGGCGATGTAGTGGCGCACAAACCAGATCACGATCACGCCGGGCACGATGGTTAGCACACCCGCCGCCGCCAACACGCCCCAATCCATACCTGACGCTGATACCGTGCGCGTCATGGTCGCGACGATGGGTTTGGCGTTGACACTTGTAAGTGTGCGCGCCAATAAGAGTTCCACCCAACTGAACATGAAACAGAAAAAGGCGGCGACGCCGATACCGGCTTTAATCAACGGTACAAAAATAGTGAGGAAAAAGCGCGGAAAACTATAGCCGTCAATATACGCCGTCTCATCGATCTCGCGCGGAATGCCCGACATAAAGCCTTCGAGTATCCACACCGCCAGTGGCACATTGAATACCAAATGCGCCAGCGCCACGGCGATGTGCGTATCCATCAAACCCACGGAGGAATACAACTGAAAAAACGGTAACAAAAAAATGGCCGGTGGCGTCATGCGATTGGTGAGCAGCCAGAAAAATACGTGTTTGTCGCCGAGAAAGGAGTAACGCGAGAACGCGTAAGCCGCAGGCAACGCGACCAGTAAAGAAATAGTCATGTTGATCGCCACATAAATCAGCGAGTTGATATAGCCGGAATACCACGACACGTCAGTGAAAATTGTGGCGTAATGTTTGAGCGTAAAAGTTTTCGGCCACAAGGAGAAGGTGCTGAGAATTTCTTCGTTCGGCTTAAACGACATATTCACCATCCAATAAAT
>JBEEJL010000103.1:0-16295 GCA_041169175.1 Pseudomonadota bacterium
AATGCTCATCTATCGCGAACGATGCTCTTCGTGCCTCAGCACATCCTACCGAATCTTTGCCCAGCGTTATTTGCCGATTAATCCGAAAACTTTTTGTGCCATGTTGGTGACGGCGCCGACTATGTGCTTGGTCTGCCGCGCGGCGGGCGGGCTAGATTAATTTGCCGGTTCAGGCGCGGGTAACGCGAGTGGCTTGCCTTTTTCGACGACGTAGGTGATGACGAGGTTGATAGGCGTCGCAGTTTCATTTTTTGCGTTATGCACGACGCCGGCGGGAATAACAAAACCTTGCCCAGCAGTGATCTTGCGTGGCGGCTGGCCAGCGAGCGTTAGCATCACCTCTCCATCGCTTAGGTAACTGATTTCGTCACCGGGATGCGTATGCCAACCGACCACGCTGCCTGCCGCAATTTCGACGCGGGCTAAGACGGCCTCGCGATTAGGCACGGACACATCGGCCTTGGTAACGACGGTGCGCGTGATGCCGGGAGCTTGCGCGAACAGAACGCCTGCTGAGGTGAGTGTGATGATGACTAGCGCTGCGGATAGAACGGTTTTGGCGAGCTTCATGAATATCTCCTTGTGATTATTTTCGGCTGATTAGGAAATGCTATTTTGGCGGGGTAATTGGCGCAACATCTTCCAATCACGCTGCAGGTGATGCGCTAATTGAAATATAGTTGATTGCAGAAGGATTTCAAGCTGCGCTTCGACGTAAATGGCGGGAAAGCAGCCATGCTGCACTTGACGCAGGCCAACACGAAAATTTAGCCGCCTATCATGACGGTGGGGCAACCCATCACGACGGCACCGCCATGGGCTGTGGTGTCGCCCATCCGCGCAGCCGGTTTGCCGCCGATCATGACGGTGGCGGAGCCTTTGACGATGGCGTCCGGCGGGCCAACGCATACTGCGTTGTCGCCGACTACCGCGGCAGGTAGGCCGCCAATTAATACGTTGGGCACGCCGGGACCGATGACCGGGCCGCCGACGTGGGGAATGGGAGGCAAGCCCGGGGTCACCATGGGGCAGACGTGCATATCGGTGATTCGAGCGGCTGGGGGCATGGGTTATTTCCTTTCGTTTTGCGGGTTGCTTTGTTGTAAAAATAATTCAAACGCTATTAAGTGTAGACACTCTTTTCATTTTTAACCCATCCCCCCTTGCAGGGCGCATGTTTCGTTGCATCGAAACACCGTTCGACAGGCGGACAGCATGCTGTCCGAATTCCCTGTCTCACCCCTAGCCCTCCCCTTGAACCCTCGACCAAATCACTCGAGGACAAGGGGGAGGGGATTGGATTGTAGGGCGGGGCTACCCGCCGCAAAAATAAAACACGAAGTGAACTACGTGTTTTTTGGCGGGTGGGACTCGCCCTACTGCCTGCAATGCAAAAAACGCGTCGCGCCAAAACTTCTGCACATTAGCAAACGTAGGGCGAGGTTACCCTCCGAAAATAATCGGTGACGTGCGCGGTGCGCACGCTACATTTTTTTGGCGGGTAGGACCCGCCCTACTTGTTTAGTTGATGATGACCATCGCGCCTTTCACCGTCGTCGTGCCTGACGATAACAGTTCCGCCTTGGCGTTACCCCTGCCGACAAAGGCGACCTGCGCGTCGCATTTCACGTTGAGGCCCGAACTCAACACATCAGCTTTCGACGTGATGTCGATTTTGCCGGCTGCATCGATGGCGATGCTGCCTTTGGCGTTGATGCGGATATCTTTGCGACTATCGAGGGAAATGCCGGAAGGTGTCAGCTCCACTTTGTTGTCGTTTTGATCGATTAATTGGATGGATTGGTCTTTGTCGTTGAGAATAATTTGGTTGTTGCCCGGCGTGGTCACGGTGATGATTTTGTCTTGGTCGTTGAATTCGATTTTTGATTTGCTGCGCGTGACGATGGCCTTGATGTTGTTATCGTTCTGCAGCGAATACGGAGTAGGCCGCGCGCTGCTGTAGAGGCTGCCGATAATCACCGGGTAGGATGGGTCGTTGCCGAAATAGCCCAGCACCACTTCATCGCCGATTTCCGGCATCAAAAATATGCCGGCTTCTTGCGAGGCGTATGGCATAGCGAGCCGCGCCCACACGCCGCCCGCCCCTACCCCGTGCAGCGGTAGCGTGACCTGCACTCTGTTTTGTCCTTCAGGGTCGTCATGTAGCTGGGATACGACGCCGATTTGCAATCCGTTTACGCCGGGTAGCAAGCCGGAAGCGGGCGGTGCGACTACATCGCTTCGCTCGGCGTGCCATTCCGGCCACATGCCAAACTCGACATCGGTGGTCCAGTTTCCCTCTGCGATTTTATGATTAACCGCGCTGACGAAAACTTTGCCGTTGAAGCGCTCGCCCACGCCATCGACTTCAATCAGGCCGCCGACGATAGCTTTTGCGCTGCCTTGAAATGTCATGCGCCCGCGCACTCGCGCGAGGCCCGCCTTGAGCTGCGCTGCTTTGGCCCAAACCGTCAGTTCGGGTTCGGGTATTGGCGCTGCACTCTGCAAGCGATTGGCGCGCATATCCAAAACTTTGGCCAGCTCTGAACTTTTGATATTGCCTTGCGCGTTCAGCACGGCAGCCGGAGCATCAGCCTCAACTACTTTTTGGTTTGCCATGTCCCAAGCGAATGCTTGGGCCGAAGCCCACTGTGTGCGCGCATCAAGCTCGCCATGGAAACTCATGAGGTCCAGGCCGTAACTACATTTGAGTGTCGGCGCACTATCCGCTTGTGGCGGTTTCACGCTGATCTTGCCGTCGGTGACGACTACCAGCAGCCCGTTGGCATTGGCGCGGGCGAGGATAAAATCCCAGTCGCTGCAGTAGTGTTGCACCAACATTTTGTGCGTGATGCTTGTGCTTGGCACATCGGCTTGCAAACCATTTGCGCTGATCAATGCTTTGATTATGTCTGCGTCGGATTGGTCTTTGTAGCTGGCGCTGTTTCGGCCAACTGTCATGCGCGCCGCTTGGTCGCAACATTCAACCAATAGCTGAGATTTATTGTCCCCGGCAATACTGATGCTGTGCTTGATGACGATGCCTTCAAACAGCGGCTCTTGGTTGCCGCCATAACCCGCGCTGATTTTGATTACCGCGCCGGGCTTGAAATGATCAGCATCGCTCAATGGGAAGCTTTGGCTTGGCATGTCGCCGTCTAGCAGCGCCAGGCGTGCGCGTGGAATTTTGTTAATTGCCCTGCTGATGCTGACCGATAGCAACTGCACATTATCGGGAACCAGTGCGCCGCCGCTGAAAATCGAAATTTGCACAACGCCCTCTGCCCCCACTTGCGGTGATAACGCGGTCTCTGGCATATAAAACTCCAAAATTAGGTTTCAACGAAGCTCATCAAGAATTCCATTCTAGGACACAAACTGGCCGCCCACCGAAATCTCGTAGCGAAAACGAATGCCGATGTTCTGGTCTTGAGGGGTTCAGTTTTGGTGACAAGCTGCGATGCTATAATCGGCGAAATTATTACAGCGGCAAAAGGACTAATAGCCATGAAGAATATGAGCAAAACAACTACGAAAGCATTGTTGGGGGTCGGCTTGATGGTTTGTTATGCCGCGTTTACTTTTTTTAGCGATGACGCAGAAGCGCGGCGAAATAAGCATAAGGGCCAACAGCAGGAGCAACGCGCGCATGTTGCGGGGACTTTTGATTATTATGTTTTGGCGCTGTCGTGGTCGCCTTCGTTTTGCGCCACGCAAAGCCCGGAGGCGCGACCTGAACAATGCGGCACCGGTCGGCGGTTTAGTTTTGTGGTGCATGGTTTATGGCCGCAGTTTGATAAGGGTTGGCCGCAGGATTGCGCGACGTCTTTCCCCGCGCGCGTGCCGGAAGATTTGATTAAGAAGACGCTGGACATGATGCCGAGCCATAAGTTGATCGGGCATGAGTGGGAGAAGCACGGCGTGTGTAGCGGGCTGGATCAGACTGGGTATTTTAATGCCGCGCGCAAAGCGAAGGATTCGATTGTTATTCCTGCGCAATTTGTCGGCCCAAAAGAATATATTACGACGACGCCGAGCGCGTTGAAGCAAGCATTTCTGGATGCGAATAAACAGTTGAATGAAAGTATGATCGCGGTGACGTGTAAGGATAGGAACTTGCAAGAGGTGCGTATTTGTATGAGTAAGGATTTGTCGCCGCTGGCCTGCGGCTCGAATGAGAAGCGGCAGTGTAAGAGCGAGCAGCTGGTGTTACCGCCGATTAGGGGTGGTTAGTTTTTTTTAATTCTCCCCCATCCCCACCCTATTGGCGTCGCCAACGCTCGCTTCGCGAGCATTAGTCTCCACCGCAAGAAGCTGCGCTGCAGCGTCTTGCCCTCCCCTTGAAGGGGAGGGAACAAAAACAAATTGTCATCCTGAGCGAAGCGAAGGATCTGCTTTTTGCTTTTGACGTTAAGGTTTAGGTTGCAAGAGATTTTTGTTTTGGTTCGACTTCTCCCTCCCCTGCCAGGGTAGGGAACTAATTGCTAAGGCTGGTTAGTTTTTCTAAAAGCAGATTCTTCGGCGCGGCCGCAGCATGACAGAATGATTTGTCATCCTGAGTAAAGCGAAGGATCTGCTTTTTGCTTTTTGACGTTGGGTGCTTAGCCTTTTAATTCTTTTTCGATCAGTGCATGCAGCTTGGGAAAATCCAGCTCGCCGACGGTGCGCTGGATGATGTGGCCTTGTTTGTCGATCACATAAGTTGTCGGGGTAAGCTGAACGTCCTTGAAGTCTCTGGCGTGTTCGCCGCTGACATCCAGTGTGACAAAAAACGGTAATTTATTTTTTTCTGTATATGCCAGGACGTAGTTAGGCGGGTCGTAGCTCATCGCGACGGCAATGGTTTCTAATCCTAGCGGCTGATATTTGTTATGCGTTTTAATCAGGTCGGGCATCTCGGCGATACAACCCGGACAATTGGTCGCCCAAAAATTCACCAGCACGACTTTGCCTTTGAGTTGTTCCAGCGAAGTTTTGTCGCCTTTGATGGAAGTGAAGGCTGCCGCTTTCGGCGCGTCGATTTTTTTCGACAGCGTGAGCGTGAATGCTGCGATGAGCACTAGCGCGAGGCCGAGGCCGATAAATAGTTTGGGAGGCGTTTTCATAACGATAGTATAAAGACAAGTTTGCTGGGCGACTGGTTCAATCGAGGCGCGATAAAAAGATTAATATAATCAAATAGTTACATTCATACAATCAATTGGAAAATTCTTTCACTATATGCTGCAAACGCCTACTGACGGCAATCCGTTCGTCCGTGCCTTTGAGCATGACGGCCCAATAACTTTCGCCTTCGTCGGGTTTGATGCGTTCAAATCCGTTGATGTGTTGCTTGGCGACCAACACACTGCGATGTACACGAGTGAAGCTGTCGGTGAATTCATGCTCCAGCGCGGTGAGCGATTCTTCCAGCAAATATTCGCGCGCGGCGGTTTTGACGGTGATGTATTTTTGTTCGGCGCGTAAAAATAAGATGTCGTGCAGCGGAATCAACAAAACTTTTCCACGCTCGGCGATAGAAAGATGACTGCGCGCTTTGACGGCGGCTTGTTGTAATGCTTCTTCTTTGAGCGGCTTGGCGGCAAGGGTTTTTTGTAGCGCGGCCAGCAAACGCTCTTTGCGTATCGGCTTGAGCAAATAATCAATCGCGTTGACCTCGAAGGCTTTCAGCGCGTGCTCTTCAAATGCTGTGGCGAAAATAATCGCCGGCGGCGTTTCGAGTTTTTGCGCATGACGCGCGACTTCTATGCCGTCCATGCCCGGCATGCGGATGTCGAGCAACATGATATCGACTGCATGGCCCTGCAAAAACTTTAGCGCGTCAGCGCCGTTCGCTGCCTCACCCGCTACAACATGGGCAAACAAGCCGCGACAGTCGTCGAGCAAATCCTGCATGCGGTTACGCGCCGGAGTTTCGTCGTCAACTATCAGGATGCGCGATTCACTCATCTATATTCGCTCATATATATAGTATGGCTATTTTTGTTTGGTATAAGGCAAGGTAATCGTAGCCTGATAACTGTTGCCGGTAATCTGGGTTTTCAAGCTGGCTTCGACATCGAAGTGTAACGACAAGCGTTCGCGGATATTGCCCATCGCCATTTTATTGCCGATATGATGCGAGCCTTCCTGCGAATACGGATTACGCAGGACGATGATGACTTGATTATCTTTATTGCGATAAATATTCAAGTTAATTTCGCCCGGCTCGCTCAACGGCTCGATGCCGTGATAGACGGCGTTTTCCAATAGCGGTTGCAAAATCAACGGCGGCACCATCGCATCGCCGGGCATTTTTTCCACATGCCAGGCGATTTGCAAGCGTTCGCCCAAGCGCAGTTGTTCAAGGTCGAGATATTGGCGACACAGCTTTACTTCGTCTTCGAGGCGCGTGAGTTGTTTATTGTCCGCCATCAAGACGCGGAATAAATCGGCCATATCTTCCAGCGCGCGCTCGGCGCGCTGCGGTTCTTTGCGCACCAAACTCAACACGGCGTTGATACTATTAAACAGAAAGTGCGGGCGGATGCGCGCCTGCAGCGCTTGCAAGCGCGCTTCGGTCAACGCAGGCGACAGCGCGCGGTTGCGCATATTGAAATAGAGTAATACGGCGGCAGTCATGAGTAGGCAAAGTAACCAGTAGCGCAAGGGGTTGGATGATTCATTTTCGGTCAGCAAGGGCGCGAAAAAATACAGCATGCCAGTCACAATCAATAGCTCTAGCAAAAATACCAATACGATTGAGGTGCGGTAGTCGAGCTTTTGCATCATCTTTTTTGACGCGCACAGCGCACCGAGACTAAACAGCAGAGCGGGTTGCACTAATAAAGAGTAATTCAAAATTTCTTGCCAGATGCCGTTGAGCGTCGGGCTTTTTGCCAGCGCGCCGCCGAGACACATGAGATTCACCAGCACCAAAGTGCGCAGCAAAACGCCGAGATTGCAAAAATCCGGCAGGGTTATGGTCGGTTGGTTTTGAGTTAAACTTACCACTATTATTCTTTCAACATTTTGGATTACGCGAGCCCGTTGTGAAAAGCAAAAAGACACCTCAAAACAAAACTTGGTCTGGCCGCTTTGCCGAACCGGTAGCCGAATTGGTCAAACGGTACACCGCTTCGGTGGACTTCGACAAGCAATTAGCCGAATTCGACATCCAAGGCTCGCTCGCCCATGCGCGCATGTTAGCTGGCGCCAAGATTATCAGCAAAAAGGACTTGGCGGATATCGAGCGCGGCATGAAAACCATTCTGGCAGAAATTCAATCGGGCAAATTTGTCTGGTCGGTCGATCTCGAAGACGTGCATCTGAATATTGAAAAGCGATTGACTGCACTGGTCGGCGATGCGGGCAAGCGATTGCACACCGGGCGTTCGCGCAATGATCAAGTGGCGACCGATATTCGTTTATATTTGCGTTTTGAGATCGATAAAATACTTAATTTAATCAATGAGTTACAATCATCGATTGTAGATCTCGCCGAGCCGAATACGGAAACGATTATGCCCGGCTTTACCCATTTGCAAGTGGCGCAGCCGGTGAGTTTTGCGCATCACTTGATGGCTTATTACGAAATGCTCAAGCGCGACGCGGCGCGCATGACCGATTGTCGCAAACGCGTGAATCAATTGCCGCTCGGCGCAGCGGCGCTGGCGGGAACCGGTTATCCGATTAACCGATTGGCGGTGGCGAAAGAACTGGGATTCGATGGCGTGTGCGAAAACTCGCTAGACGCGGTGTCGGATCGCGACTTCGCCATTGAATTTACCGCCGCCGCAGCGTTGGTGATGATGCATTTGTCGCGCTTATCGGAAGAATTGATTTTGTGGATGAGCCCGCGCTTCGGCTTTATCGACATCGCCGACCGCTTTTGCACTGGCTCCTCGATCATGCCGCAAAAGAAAAACCCTGACGTGGCTGAATTGGCGCGCGGCAAAACTGCGCGCGTGTATGGTCATTTAATGGCTTTGCTGACTTTGATGAAAGGCCAGCCGCTGGCCTACAACAAAGACAATCAAGAAGACAAAGAGCCATTGTTCGACACGGTAAAAACCCTGGACATGACGCTGACGATTTACGCTGACATGCTGCGCGGCGTGACGGTTAACCAAGCGGCAATGGCCGAAGCGGTCAAGGCCGGTTTCGCCACCGCGACCGATTTGGCTGATTATCTGGTGAAAAAAGGCTTGCCGTTCCGCGATGCGCATGAAGTTGTGGCGCTGGCAGTGCGCCATGCTGAAAAAGCTGGCGTTGATTTGTCCGATTTGGCTTTAGGCGACTTGCAGAAATTTTCCAAGCTGATCGGCAAAGACGTTTTCAAGGTATTAAGCCCGGAAGGATCACTCGCCAGCCGCGATCACCTCGGCGGCACCGCGCCGAAACAAGTCAAAGCTGCCATCGCGCGGGCGCGCAAGGCGCTTCGCTGAAGGATGAAGGATGAAGGATGAGGGATGAGGGATGAAGGATGAAGGATGATAAAATATAACCTGTCATTCCGAGCATAGCGAGGAATCTGCTTTTGCTTTTGACCCCGCTTTCCAGCTTTCCTCTTTGCCTCTGTGGTGAAAAATTTTTACTCTTCGTAATCTTCCGATTCTTCTGAATCGTCCGTTTCTTCCACCATCAGGTTTTTCGGCGAGTGTTCGCGGCAGAGTTTGCGGATGTCAAAGCCGGACAGCCGCTCGCCCATCATGTCGCAACGAGTTATCCGACCCTGTTTTTGGTAGTGAACACAGCCTGGGCAGGAGCCGAAGGTGCGCCCGCCGTTCTCGATTTGCAGCATATAGAGACTTTCGCGCAAAGCCGACACGCTATTGCGGATGCGGTTGGCGCTGATTTCCTTGGTCGCTTCCTGCCATTGCGAGCCGGGCTGGATCTGCGCCAGGAATTGTTCCGCCAACGGCGACAGCCTCAAGCGAACCACGCGGCGGTCGATTTCGTCCTGATAGCGCTCAATCAAACCCTTGCGGTCCAACAAAATCAGGCTTTGTGACACCGTGCCCTTGGTTGTACCGAGATATTCGGCCAGCGCTTGTGGCGTATTGCTGTAGCGATTGGCACGGGCGAGGTAAAGCAGGGCTTGTAAGTGGTTTGGTTGCAACTGATATACCGCGCCGAAGCGACGCAAGTCGGCGCGAATCAAGTTGCCGAGTCGCTCAATTAAATCGAGTAATACGAGGGGGCTTTTATCCATAAACGTATTAGTATCGATTCGCTACCAATTTGTCAATACTAATTTATGAAAATAATTAGTGTTGAGTCGATACGATATGCCTTATTTGACCTTGATTTGTTTGGAAAACTAGCTTTTTTGATAGTAATTGACAAACCTGAAAATGATTTTCTCCCTCTAGGAATACCTATTTTGCACTTGTGCGCACAAATCATGTGAGATCGATCACAATTTTTTCACCTGATTGCGAAAAAATGATGTCGGTTAATACTTTACTCAATTCTTTTGCGTTGCGCGTGTCGATCCATTGATCTTTTTCGTGCTTGAAATGGAATCCACCGCTTTTTGCCGCGACCCAAATCTCGCGATTCGGCGTTTGACGGTTAATTATTATCTTGGAGCCGCTGCTACATTCGATTTCCAAGATGCCGCCGACGGTTTCGTAATCTAAATCACCCTTGCTGGCATCCAAGGCTGATTCGATTTTCAATAATACGGCGTCCACTGCCCGGTTAAATTCGGTTTCAGTCATTCCTGCTCCGCGTGATAAAATTATTTTCCTGCAATCTGTTTCCAAACGGAAATCCCATGGTCGAGAATACTACGCGGCGTCTTGTCTGGCTATGTTTGATCGTAGTGCTAGCCGGTTGCGGCTATAAAGGCGCGCTTAAATTACCTGGGCCCGCCGGCCAAACACAAACTCAGCCGCCGCCAAAACAATAACCATCATTCCTTTTCTGGTCCTTATATGAATCCTTTTTTTCCCGTTATCAACGGCGAAATGCACGCTGAAGGCGTCGCGCTTTCTGCCATCGCCACCCAATTTGGCACGCCTTGTTATGTCTATTCCAAAGCTGCCTTAATGGCTGCTTATCATGACTTTGATCGCGCCTTCGCTGGCCGCGATCATCTGATTTGCTACGCCATGAAGGCCAATTCGAACCTCGCCATACTCAACTTGTTTGCCAAACTGGGCGCGGGTTTTGACATTGTGTCGGGCGGTGAACTGGCGCGCGTGCAAGCGGCGGGCGGCGATATGGCCAAGGTGGTTTTTTCCGGTGTCGGCAAAAGCGTGGCAGAAATTCAGGCCGCACTGAAGGTCGGAATCAAATGCTTTAACGTCGAATCGGCCAGCGAGTTGGAACGAATAAACCGCGTCGCCGGCGACATGAATAAGGTGGCACCGATCTCGTTTCGCGTCAATCCGAATGTCGATGCGAAAACCCATCCCTATATATCCACCGGCCTTAAAGACAATAAATTCGGCGTGGCTTACGAAGATGCGCTGCCGCTTTATCGCACGGCGCGCGCGATGCCGCATGTCAAAATCAAGGGCATCGACTATCACATCGGCTCGACCGTAACTGACATCGCGCCATTTGCCGAAGCGTTTGAGAAAGTCTTGGATCTGGTGGACAAGCTGGAAGCCGAGGGCATTGCCATCTCTCATATCGATATCGGCGGCGGTGTCGGCATCCGATATAAGGACGAAACCCCACCGACCATCGCTGAATACGCGGCGCATTTACTCAAGCTGATGGGCGCGCGCAAGCACACTATATTGATGGAGCCAGGCCGAGCACTGGTCGGCAGCGCCGGCATCCTGCTGACCCAGGTTGAATATCTCAAACACCAGGAAAACCGTAATTTCGCCATTGTCGATGCGGCGATGAACGATCTCATCCGCCCGGCTTTATATCAGGCCTACCACGAGATCGTAACCACCAAGTCTTCGTCAGCCGCTCAGCAAAGCTACGATGTTGTCGGCCCAGTATGCGAAAGCTCGGACTTTCTCGGCCACGGTCGTGCCCTGGCATTAAAACAAGGCGATCTATTAGCCGTGATGGCCACAGGCGCTTACGGCTCGTCAATGAGCTCGAATTACAATACACGCGGCCGCGTCGCTGAAGTCATGGTCGATGGGACAAAACTGCACCTTATCGCGCAACGCGAAGCGCCAGATCAAATTTTCGCGCGCGAAAAACTATTGCCTGACGCTTAATGTCGCTGCCATCAGTGCAATTTGGCGGCTTGCAAATATGCTTGGCATCAATTTTTGACAAAAACTTCCAAAACAAACTGTAATGGTATCGATTCGATACCATTTTTTTATTTATTGAACAAAATAAGCCTATTGATTTTTGTCGATTTGTTTCGTATTGAAAAATTCCTGTAATAGAATCCGTTTCACCAAGTAGAGGTTTTGCACATCAATATAGTAGCAAGTTGATAGGCAGCGTCGAAAACGAATGTGGCGCCTTGGAATGCGTGAAAGCGCATGCAACCTTGCAGCACCTATTTGTTCAACGTTATATAAGGAGCTTTATCATGGCAACAAAGAAAAAAGCAGCAAAGAAACCAGCAACAAAGAAGAAGCCAGCCGCTAAAAAAGCAGCTAAGAAGGCAGCACCAAAACGTAAAGTAGCAGCCAAGAAGAAGCCGGCCGCTAAGAAAAAGGCAGCGCCAAAGCGTAAAGCTGCTGCCAAAAAGAAACCTGCTGCGAAAAAAGCAGCAAAAAAAGCGGCTAAAAAACCAGCCGCCAAGAAAAAAGTAGCAAAGAAAAAGGCAGCCCCGAAGAAAAAGGCCGCCAAAAAAGCAGCTAAGAAGCCAGCTGCGAAAAAAGTAGCGAAGAAAAAAGCTGCGCCGAAGAAAAAGGCCGCTGCTAAAAAACCTGCTGCAAAAAAAAAGGTCGCAGGTAAGAAAAAGTCGCCGATGAAGAAAGCATCCAAGCCAGCCGGCATGGGCATGCCTTCTGCTCCGCTAATTACGCCGATTTTCAAACCGACGTTCTAATAGCAGATCATCGCTGCATCTCTGCTGCCATCCGGCACGATTCCAAGCAATTGGAGTCCCTGCCGGATGGCAGTAGTTTCGTTGTACTCTCCGGGCATTCCCCTTATATTCCGTCATTCTGAGATTTCAGGCAGATAAATCTGCCTCAGCGTCGTTTCGTGTAAAATTCCTGCATGAGTGGTCGGCGTAAGTAGCCGCCTCAGCTTTCTACTTCAGGAAACCCATGAAAAAAACTCTCGCCCTATGCTGGCTGCCCTTTTTCGGCCTGTTGCTGCTTGCCAGTTGCGGCCAAAAAACTGAAGCGCCGAAGAAAGCCACCCAAGGTATCGTCGTAACGACGGCACTCGCTGAAACCCGCGACATTAAATTAGTAGAAAAAACGATAGGCGAAGTGGACAGCCCGTCTTCGCCGCAAGTGTCGGCGGAAATTTCCGGTCGCATTACCGAGGTTTTTTTTAATCTAGGTGATCCGGTCAAAGCCGGCCAAGTAATGGTGAAGCTGGATCCGACCGATTTGGGCAGCAGTCGCTCCTCCGCCGATGCCGATGTGCAGCGACTGGAGGCTTTGTTAGCTAATCAGAAAAAAGTGGTCGAACGTAATCGCGAGTTGCTGGCGCAGAATTTCATTTCGCCGTTGCGCGTTGAAGAGCTGGAGTCGCAACTTGCCGCCTTGGAACAGCAATTGCGCGGCGCGCGCGCGCAAGGCGATATCGCTCGACGTAATGTAGGTAAGTCGAGCGTATTCGCTCCCGCGACGGGCCGCATCGAACAAAAACAAGTGTCCAAAGGCGATTATGTCACCCCGGGCAAACTTTTATTCCAGATTGCCACGTCGGAATTACTCCGTGTTCGTTTGCCGTTTCCGGAAACCGTCGCGGCAAAAATTCAACCTGGCCAAGCAGTCAAGTTGATTAGCCCGCTTTCGCCTGACAAACCGATAGAAGCCAAGGTGGAAGAAATCCGCGCGTTGGTCGGCACCAGTAATCGCTCAATTGAAGCCATTATCAAATTCCGCAATCCGGGCGAATGGCGCGCAGGCGCTTCGGTCAATGGCGAAGTCATCGTGGGAGAGCGCAACGGCGCGACCACGGTGCCCGCAATTAGCGTGGTGTTGCGGCCGGCTGGAAAAGTTATCTATGTAGTAAATGACGGGAAAGCAGAACAACGCATGGTCGATGTCGGTGTACGACAAGACGGCTATGTGGAAATTTTATCCGGCGTGAAATCGGGAGAATCAGTTGTCTTAGATGGCGCAGGCTTTCTTACCGATAAAGCGCTGGTACTGGTACAAGCCGCGCAACCTAGCGCCGCTGCTTCTACCGACTCGCAAAGTAAAACGCGATGAACTTGCCTGAAATTTCCATCAAGCGGCATGTATTCGCTTACATGCTCAATGGTCTGTTGGTTTTGTTCGGCATTATTGCTTATACCAAAGTCGGCATTGATCGTTTTCCGTATGTCGAATTTCCGGTTGTGTCGGTTTCCACCGTTCAGCGCGGCGCAAATCCGGACACAGTCGATTCGAGCGTCACTAATGTAATCGAGACCTCGGTCAATAGCGTGCCCGGCATTGAACACATTCAATCTTCTTCATCGCCTGGCGTATCGGTGATTGCGATTACCTTTGCGCTGGATAAAAAAATCGACGTAGCGTTTAACGAAGTCCAAGCCAAAGTAAATCAAGTATTACGCCGCTTACCGCGCGACGCGGATCCGCCGATTGTCGCGAAAGTCGAGACTAACGCGCAGCCGATTATGTGGCTGGCGCTACAAGGTGATCGCACACAGCAACAGTTGAATCAATATGCACTGAATACCATCAAAAAACGTCTCGAAACCGTCGATGGCGTGGGTGAAGTACGCCTTGGCGGACGGCGTGATCGCACCATACGCGTCAATCTCAGCCCGTCGCGCATGGCTGCGCTAGGCGTGACGACTCAAGATCTGACTTCGGCTTTTACTAAAGAGCATTTGCAATTGTCGGGCGGATTTTTGGTCGGTCCGACGACGGAAAATTTACTCAAGCTGGATTTGGAATTTCATAACATTGACGATTTATCCAGCATGATTATCGCCTACCGCGATGGCGCGGCAGTGCGCTTGAAGGATGTAGCCGAGATCGAAGATGGTTTGTCCGACTACCGCCAACTGGCGCGCTTCAACGGCAAACCGACTATCGGTCTTGGTATTGTCAAAGTGGCCAATACCAACACCGTGGAAATCATCAGCCGCATACGCGCCAAACTAGATAGTGAAATCATCCCGCAACTCCCTCCTGGCACCATGTTGTCAATCGTATCCAACGATGCGGTATTTATTAACGAAATGGTCAGCTCGCTTAAAGAACATTTAATTGAAGGCACGCTGCTTGCTGCATTAGTAGTATGGTTATTTTTGCGCAGTTTTCGCTCGACGCTGATTATTGCCGTCGCGATTCCGGTTTCGCTGCTGGGCGCCATCGCGGTGATTTACGCCGCGGGTTACACGCTGAACTCCATCACCTTATTAGCATTACTCTTATTAGTCGGCGTGGTGGTCGATGATTCGATTGTCGTGCTGGAAAATATTTTCCGTCACCGAGAAACGATTGATAATAATCCGATTTCCGCTGCCCTAAACGGCAGCCGCGAAGTGGTATTTGCTGTGCTCGCGGCAACTCTTTCATTAGTATCCATTTTCGCCCCAGTCATGTTCCTCGGCGGCATCATTGGCCGATTTTTCCAGTCGTTCGCGGTGGTTGTGACTTTCGGCGTGTTGGTATCGCTGTTTGTTTCCGTCACGCTGACGCCGATGCTGTGTTCCCGCTATCTCAAGGTCGAGCCACACAAGGGTGCGATCAATATTTGGTTGGGTAAATTTTTTGCGGGTATGGATAGATTTTATTCACGCGCGTTGAAAAAAACTTTGTCACATCGTTGGCTGGTTGTGTTGTTGACTTTGATCGTGATGGTATGCAGTAGTTGGTTTTTCACTCAAGTCGGCAAGGCGTTCGCACCGGAGCAAGACGAAGGCCGCTTTATGGTCAACATTAAAACACCGCTTGGCTCCAGTATCGATTACACCGACAGCCGCTTGAAATTAGTCGAAGCTGCGCTATCGAAGCATAAAGAAATCGTCACGGAGTTTGCCCTCATTGGGTTGGGTCAAGCTGGGCAAGTAAACCAAGGCACCGTGGTGGCACGGATGATTCCGAAAAGCGAACGCACATTGAAACAACAGGAATTGATTCCCATCGTGCGGCAAGAGATGACACAGATTCCCGGCGCACGCGTATTCGCTGCACCGTTCTCTATCGTGCAAGGCCAACGTAGCGAGCCGCTGCAATTCGTATTGGCCGGACCTAACTTGCAGGAAGTAGGAAAACAAGCGCAACAGATTCAACAGAAATTATCCGCCGAGCCGGGCATGGGCCGTATCGATATGGATTTGCAACTCGACTTGCCGCAACTGGTAATGAACATCGATCGGACGCGCGCAGCATCGCTCGGTTTAAGTTCATCCGATATTGGCGCAGCCGTGACGATGATGACCGGTGGTGTCGATATCGGAAAATATAATGACTACCCCGGCGACGGCGAACGCTATGACGTGCGCGTCAAAGGCATGCCGGGTGAGTTTGCTGGCGAAGCTGACTTGACGCGCATTTTCTTGCGCGCGAAAGATAGCAAGTTGGTGCGCTTGGATAATTTGGCCTCATTCAAACAAACACTCGGCCCCGCTACGATCGGTAAATTCGATTTGCAGTACGCCGCGACATTTTTCGGTTCGCCCTCGGTGCCGCTCGGCGATGCCGTGACCAAAGTCAAAGCAGCCGCAGAACAGTTATCGCCAGGCTACACGCTTAAGTTGACCGGGCAAGCGGAGGAGTTCAGCAAAACTATCGGCTATATGATTTTTGCTTTCGCCTTGGCATTGGTACTCTTATATATGGTGCTGGCGAGCCAGTTCAATTCGTTTATTCAGCCCTTCATCATTATGCTGGCGCAACCGCTGGCGATTATCGGCGGGGTGTTTGCGTTGTGGGCGACCGGACAAACGCTGAATATTTATTCCATGATCGGCTTGGTATTGCTCATTGGTCTCGTCGCAAAAAATTCTATTCTGCTGGTTGATCTGACCAACCAACGTCGCACCGAAGGTCTTGGTGTAGATGCTGCGCTGAACGATGCGTGCCCGACGCGCATGCGCCCGGTGTTGATGACGTCTGCGACGATTATTCTGGCGCTGTTTCCCGCTGCATTAGGTTACGGCGCGGGCTCGGAAACCAATCAACCGCTCGCTGTCGCGGTCATCGGCGGCATGATTTCTTCTACTCTGCTCACCTTGGTCG
>JBEEJL010000104.1:0-2895 GCA_041169175.1 Pseudomonadota bacterium
CGTAAGGCGAGGGAGCCGGGCCGCGACGCGGGCCATTGTCGTTGCGAGCATGACCGCCTTGGCCCGGACGTTTCGGTCCGGATCGGTCGGAGCGGCCACCTTTATTGGGCGGACCGCTGCGCGGTTTGAATTTTGGTTCGTGACCGGGCACGCTGATGACCGGAATTTCTTGGCCGGTAAAACGCTCGATGCGCTTCAGAATCAGCTGATCTTTGCCCGAAGCAAACGACACAGCGATGCCTGATGCACCGGCGCGACCGGTACGGCCGATACGATGCACGTAGTCTTCAGCAAACTTGGGCAAATCGTAGTTGATCACATGGCTGATGCCGGATACGTCGATGCCGCGTGCGGCAACGTCGGTGGCAACCAGAACACGCAAACCACCGCTGCGTAATTTGGTTAGCGTGCGGTTACGCGCGCCTTGATTCATGTCGCCATGAAGTGCGGCGACGGCGTGGCCTTGTGAATACAGATCTTCGGCAATGCTGTCGGCATCACGCTTGGTGGCGGTGAACACGATAGCTTGCGTCAGTTCTTCGTCACGCAATAGATGATCGAGCAAACGATTTTTGTGGCTCATGTCATCGACATAATGCAAACGCTGTTCGATTTGTTCGTGACGCGCTTGTTGTGAGGCGACGGCGATACGCTTGGGCGATTTCAATAAACGCTGCGCCAGTTTGGCGATTTCGCCTTCCATCGTTGCAGAGAATAGTAATGTTTGACGTGTCTCCGGCGTAGCAGCGGCGATGCGCTCGACGTCGTCGATGAAGCCCATGTCGAGCATACGGTCGGCTTCGTCCAGCACCAAAATTTCCAGGCGCGCAAAGTCGATACGACCGCGATCCAGATGGTCGATCAAACGACCCGGTGTGGCGACCAGAATATCGACCGGTTGCGACAATAATTTATTTTGCAGCGGGTAGGGCATGCCGCCGAGAATGCAGACGGTTTTCACGCGCATATTTTTGCCGTATTTGCGCACGGCTTCGTTAATTTGTTGTGCCAGTTCGCGCGTCGGTGTCAGCACTAATACGCGCGGGCCTTTGCTGCGAATAGCAGAAGGCACGGCCAATTTGTGTAATGCGGGCAATACAAACGCGGCGGTTTTGCCGGTGCCAGTTTGCGCCGACGCGATCACGTCGTGGCCTGCGAGCACTTCAGGGATAGCTTGTTCCTGAATAGGGGTAGGAGTGGTGTACCCAGCCTCGGTGATAGCGCTGAGAATAGGGTCGATCAAATTCAATTCATTAAATGTCATGCTGTTTCCTGTGATAAATAGAACGCAGGTAAACGCTGGGAGCACGAAAGGTTAAGACGTGGCAAAGCGGTTGTCCGGCGCTAAAAACATCGATGCTAACCGGAAAATCGCCGCCTATTGCGGAGAGAGAAAAGAAGGCCAGATATCGATGACTGCGGGCAATTTCATTAGATTGATTTTTTGCCCGTCGGGATTGCTGATAAGAATCATGCACTACCCGAAGCCCGCATTATACACAGACGGGGCCGGAAAGCCAGCGCTATTGTGGTATAATTTTCGGCTTGGTTTATTGCGTATTTTCCTACATACGCCCTTTTGAGAGTGTAACTATGTCCCGCGCTATCCGTAACATCGCCATTATCGCCCACGTTGACCACGGCAAAACCACGCTTGTTGACAAATTATTACAACAATCCGGCACCTTCGCCGCGCACCAGCACGTCGCCGAGCGCGTGATGGACAGCAACGATCTGGAAAAAGAACGCGGCATCACCATTCTGGCGAAAAACTGCGCCGTACAATATGAAGGCACGCATATCAATATCGTCGATACCCCAGGCCACGCCGACTTCGGCGGTGAAGTCGAGCGTGTGTTGTCGATGGTCGATAGCGTGTTGTTGCTGGTTGATGCGGTTGAAGGTCCAATGCCGCAAACGCGCTTCGTGACCAAAAAAGCTTTGGCGCTCGGCTTGAAGCCGATTGTCGTCATCAACAAAATCGACCGCCCGGGTGCGCGTCCTGATTTCGTGATCAATGCAACGTTTGATTTGTTCGACAAACTCGGCGCAACCGATGAACAACTCGATTTCCCCGTGGTGTATGCATCCGCGCTAAACGGCTACGCCATGCTAGACCCGAAAGTAACCGGCACTGACATGCGTCCCTTGTTTGACGCCGTGTTGAAACACGTGCCCGCGCGAGCCGGTGATCCAGAAGGCCCGTTGCAATTGCAAATCAGCTCGCTTGATTACTCCAGTTTCGTCGGCAAAATCGGTATCGGTCGTATCACCCGTGGCCGTGTCAAGCCGGGCCAAGATGTGCTGGTATTGAACGGCGACAAAGCGCCGAAAAAAGCGCGTATCAATCAAGTGCTCGGCTTCGTTGGTTTGGAGCGCGTGCAAATGGACGTCGCTGAAGCTGGCGACATTGTATTGATTAACGGTATTGAAGAAGTCGGCGTCGGCGTGACGATTGCTGATATCAACCAACCCGAAGCTCTGCCGATGCTCACCGTCGATGAGCCGACCTTGACCATGAACTTCCAGGTGAACACTTCGCCTTTCGCCGGACAAGAAGGTAAGTTCGTCACCACACGCCAAATCCGTGAACGTCTTGACCGCGAATTGCGCAGCAACGTCGCCTTGCGCGTCGATGACACAGCAGATACTGACGTGTTTCTGGTATCGGGCCGTGGCGAATTACACCTGACGATTTTGCTCGAAACTATGCGCCGCGAAGGTTACGAACTCGCTGTGGGTAAACCGCGCGTCGTGATCAAAGAAATCAACGGCGAAAAATGCGAGCCGATCGAAATGCTCACGGTTGACGTGGAAGAAGTGCACCAAGGTGCAGTGATGCAAGCCTTGGGCGAGCGCCGCGGCGATTTGCAAGATATGCAGTCCGACGGTCGC
>JBEEJL010000105.1:0-8264 GCA_041169175.1 Pseudomonadota bacterium
CCAGGCGAAGCCGACCAGCTACGCCGCGCCATGGCGGCGTGGAAACGCAAAGGCGGACTGGAGCCGTTCAAGGAGAAATTGATCAACGGCATGCTGGCGCGCGGCTATCAGCAAAGTTACGCCGAGCAGATATTCGAAATGGTAAAGGGCTTTGGCGATTACGGCTTTCCGGAATCGCATGCGGCGAGCTTTGCATTGCTGGTGTATGTGTCGGCCTGGCTGAAATGCCATGAACCGGCGGCCTATGCCGCAGGGCTACTCAACAGCCAACCGCTGGGGTTTTATTCACCTGCACAAATCATTTACGACGCGCAACGTCATGGCATCGAGGCGTATCCGGTGGATGTGCTGAAGAGTGACGACTACAGCAAACTGGTGCCGGATAGTAAAGGCCAGCCGGCCATACAGTTGGGACTGAAGAGCGTCAAAGGATTATCCGACGAAGGCGCAACGCGATTAGTTGCCGCCCGAAATCAAAACGCGTTTATCGATCTGCAGGATCTCAAGCAACGCGCTCAGCTGAATATGAAAGACATGAACGCGCTGGCAGATGCCGATGCGTTCGTCACGCTCGCCGGCCATCGGCGCGACGCTATGTGGGCCACGCTCGGTACGGATAACATGACACCGCTGTTGCACGGCACACAAACGCAGGAGCGTCAGCCTTCGCTGCTGCCGCCAACCGAAGGCGAAGACGTAGTGGCCGACTACGCCCATGTCGGCCTCTCCCTCAGGAGTCATCCATTGAAACTGTTGCGCCCCGCATTGAGCAAATTAAAATTGCGCTCCTCCAATGACATTCAACAATCGCGCCCTGGTCAGTTGATGCGTACCACGGGCATCGTCATTAACCGCCAGCGACCGGATACCGCATCCGGCGTGGTGTTCGCGACGCTGGAAGACGAATACGGATTGATCAATATCACCGTGTGGCGCAATGTCGCCGAGCGTTATCGCGTCGCGCTTACGCAGGCGCGGCTGTTAACGGTGTACGGCACGATAGAGCGCGATGCGACGACGGTTTATGTGGTGGCTGGACGCTTGGTGGATCATTCAGACTTGCTCGGCGGTTTGGCAACAAGCAGTAGAGATTTCCATTAAATACAATAATGTAGCCTGGATGAAGCGAAGCGAAATCCGGGTTTCGTTTCTTTCATTGCACTTGATATTCCGAAGTATTCGCTACGTACGCCCAAATCGTAGGGCGGGTTCCACCCGCCGAAAAAACACGTTGTTCACTTCGTGTTTATTTTTATTTGGCGGGCGGAACCCACCCTACCAAAGCGCGCATTGCGCGCGAAGACAAACGCGGGGAGTAATTTTTACTCCGCTATGGTTTACCCCTAAAATACCCCCATGCTGAAATACACTTGGGCCACAGGCAACTTCGCTTTCGTTGACGTCGAAACCACTGGCGGCATGGCGGGCGACGACCGCATTACCGAGATCGCGATCATCACTGTGGATGATGGCGTGGTAGAAAGCTGGTCCAGTCTGGTCGATCCGGATTGCGACATTCCGCCTTCCATCCAAAGCCTCACCGGAATTACCCATGCCATGGCCCGCGCGGCGCCGACGTTTCGCTCGATTGCCGATGAGGTGGCGGCCAAACTGCACGGGCGGCTGTTCGTCGCGCATAACGCGCGCTTCGACTACGGCTTTGTGCGGCAGGAACTCAAGCGCGCGGGCATCGATTACAGCACGCGGCCGTTGTGCACCGTGCGCCTGTCGCGCGCGCTGTTCCCGTCGTATCGCGGCTTTAGCCTGGATAATCTGATTAAACGATTTGCGCTCACCGTCGCCCAACGCCACCGCGCCCTGCCTGACGCGCAGGCCTTGGTCGATTTGATGGGCATCTACGCCAAACTATTCGACGCCGAGCAATTGGATAGCACCATCCGCACCCTCATCAAGCAGGCGACTTTGCCGCCCAATCTCACCGGCATCGACATCGACGACATTCCGCAAGGCCCTGGCGTGTACCGTTTCTATGGTCACAACGACCTGCCTTTGTATATCGGCAAATCGGTCAATCTACGCAAACGCATTTTGAGCCACTTCACCATTAGCGCGAAACAGGGCAGCTCGCAACGCGTGGGCCTGGAAGCGCGGCGCATTGAATTCGATACCACAGCGGGCGATTTGTCTGCCAGCATTCTGGAGTTGCAACAGATCCATGCCTTGCAACCGCTGCATAATAAAAAAGGCCGCAAAGGCGCAGGCGGCTATCTGCTGCGCCTGTCGCATCAACTACCGTTGGTGGAAATCGTGCCAAGCGATGAGGTGATTTCGCTGCGCGATCACGATTGGTACGGCCCCTTTTTCAGCACGTCTGCCGCCCGCACTTTGCTCATACAAATGGCCAAGGAACACCGCCTCTGCCTCATCATGATGGGCCTGGAAAAACGCCGGCCGCCCTGCTTCGGCCATCAGCTAGGCGCCTGCGACGGCGCGTGCGTCGATCCCAGAAAGGGCGAGAAAATGTTATTGCGCCTCGCCATGGCATTGGCGAAATACAAACTCCCCACCTGGCCTTACCGCGGCCTGCTGGTGATCACCGAAAAAAATGGGACAGACGAACTCGAAGAAGCGCATGTATTTCACGACTGGTGCCACCTCGGCCGCGCCACTAGCGAAGGCGAGCTTGCGCAACTCACCGAGATAACAACGCGCGGGCGATTTCGCGCCGACATGTATTACCTGCTTCGGCAAACCATCATCAAGCAAAAACGTGCGGGCGAGAAAATGCGCGTCATTCCCTCGCAAATTAGCGGCAGCAAAATCCAGGATCTGGTGCAAGCGGCTAAATGAATCGATGCTGTCCTCGGCAACAAAGGCGTTAACCAATTGATACTAACCTTATCGTTAGATGCGCTTCTGGCGCCATGAAATGAAAGTAGCAAATCATTGCATCATGAACACCGGTTCCATAGTTTCGGTACTTTTGCATAAATACCGAAACTATGGAACAATACCCGAATGAACTCAACTGAACGACACCTACAAACACTATTCCGCCAAACCGGTGCGGCGCGCTCGCGCGAGCTTGTCACAGCTGGCCTTGCGCGCAGCCAACTCTCGCGCATGGTGTCAACAGGCCAACTGGTTCGGGTTGCGCGTGGCATGTACGCCCTGCCCGGATACCAAACCGGCGAACATAGCGCTTTGGTAACGGTGGCGCAACGCGCGCCCAACGTAGTATTTTGTCTGCTAACCGCTCTGCGCATTCACGAGCTCACCACGCAAGCTCCTTTTGAAGTGTGGATTGCCATTGGCAACAAAGAACACCCTCCTCGGCTTGATTATCCGACACTTCGCACCGTGCGATTCTCAGAAGAGGCTCTGTCGGCTGGCGTTGAAATACGCAAAATTGATAAAACAAAAATACACGTAACAAACGTGGCCAAGACAGTCGCGGACTGCTTCAAATTCCGCAACAAAATTGGCCTCGATGTAGCGCTGGAAGCGCTACGCGAAGCGCGCCGCGCAAAAAAAGCCAGCGCAGAAGGCCTCTGGCACTACGCAAAAATTAATAGAGTGGCTAATGTCATGCGGCCTTATCTCGAGGCAATAGCATGACCAAAGACGTCACTGCGTCTATTCAAGCCCGTTTGTTAAATCACCCAAACAGCTCGGAGATGACTACAGCCTGACGCTGACCCGCTACGCTATTGAACGTTTTCTCTACCGCCTATCGCTCTCAAAATCACGCGAAGCATTCTGCTTAAAAGGAGCGCTGCTGTTTGACCTGTGGTTTGACCTCCCTCACCGCCCCACGCGTGACGCGGATTTCCTCGGCTTTGGCCCGCAAGATACCCAATTATTGGCATCCACCATTCGCGAAATATGCCAAGTCGAAGTAACAGATGACGGCATGATATTCGACCCATCCACAATTGTTATCGAAGAAATCCGCGAAGACGCAAATTATGGCGGGCTGCGTGTAAAGCTATTAGGGAAACTCGGCAACTCGCGCTGCGTGTTGCAACTCGACATAGGCTATGGCGATGCAGTAACACCGGGCCCGGAAGAAATAATCTACCCAACCATACTTGACGACCAGCCAGCACCTAAATTGCTAATCTACCCACGCGCCACAGTAGCGGCAGAAAAAATCGAAGCCATAGTAAGCCTCGGCATGGCCAACAGCAGGATGAAAGATTATTTCGACTTACGCGCATTAACGCGCGAAGGCGCGCTCGACTCCGGACAGTCTGCCGAAGCCATCATCGCCACATTCAATCGAAGAGGCACACCACTGCCAACTGGCATACCACTTGGGCTGAGCGGCGAATTTGCACATGACAAAGCGGAGCAAAAACAGTGGAAAGCATTCCTGAACAAAAACCAACTTGACGACTCAACGCTGGAAGAAGCGATTACCGAAATCCGCGAATTAATTGTTGAAGCATTTCGATTGGCGCGACTGAAAACATGAAGGGGAAAATGTAGCCCGGATGATTTAGTCGCGCGTAAATATTGGAACCAACTAAAATAAAGACTTAAAGCGGAAGGCGGCCAACTGGTGACAAATTGTCACCAGTTGAAAAGGACCACCGCCTGCTGCAAGCATCGCATAATTTACATAGGTCAAAAACTAAATCCTTCATGACGGAGATAGCCAATTCAGAACCGACTTACCGCCCAGGCTAATCATAAACACAACAGGACTATTCTTATTAAGCAATAATGCCGTATCGCTTAATAAGACCAATCCTTATTAAACAAATATATTTAATATAAACAATCAAATAGCCTGTAGCCCGGACGAAGCACAGCTAATCCGGGGAACCTTAGGCGATTGAAACCAACTTGACATAAAACTTGACTTACACTTGACATAAAGCGTGTAAAGAAAACGCGAAATTCTTATCATGTTCTAGCGACATGTAAAGAAAAGCCGCTTTTCTTTACATGTCGCTACCTGTTCCATTTGTTCGGTATTTATGCAAAACCACCGAAACTATTGCCGCCTGGTACCTCTTCAAGCTATCCCAGCCCATTACCCAAAAATGGATATAATTGATTTCTAACGACTTGCACTAGCCTTCAACTCCTTATCAAAGCTGAATAAATAATGGCTCTCAAAAAATCTGCGCTCTACTCAAAAATATGGCAAAGCTGTGACTTACTGCGCGGCGGCATGGATGCCAGCCAATATAAAGACTACGTCCTGGTCATGCTGTTCATCAAATACGTCAGCGATAAATATGCCGATGTGCCGTTTGCAGAAATTAAAGTGCCGAAAGGCGCGAGCTTTAAGGACATGGTTGCGCTCAAAGGCAACGCGGAAATTGGCGACAAGATCAATAAACTCATCATTGAGCCGCTGGAAAAAGAAAATCAATTATCAGACATGCCCGACTTCAACGACCCAAGCAAACTGGGTAGCGGCAAAGAGATGGTGGATCGGCTCACTGATCTGATCGCCATTTTTGAAGACAAGGAACTTGATTTCAGCAAAAACCGCGCGGAGGGCGATGACATTCTCGGCGACGCTTATGAATATTTAATGCGCCATTTCGCAACCCAGAGCGGCAAGAGCAAGGGCCAGTTCTATACGCCTTCTGAAGTCAGTCACATCATGGCGCAGATCGTCGGCATCAGCGATGCCAAGACTACGAACAACACTACGGTCTATGATCCCACATGCGGCTCCGGTTCGCTGCTGTTGAAAGTCGGCGCAGCCGCCAACGCCAAAGTCACCATGTACGGTCAAGAAAAAGACAGCGCTACCTCGGGCCTCGCGCGAATGAACATGATTTTGCACGACAACGCGACGGCGGAAATTAAACAAGGCAACACCCTCGCCGACCCAAAGTTCACCAGCGATGACGGCCAACTCAAAACCTTTGATTTCGTCGTCGCCAATCCGCCATTCAGCGACAAACGCTGGAGCACAGGCATCAATCCGCTGGATGATCCGCACGAACGCTTCAAATCTTTCGGTGTGCCGCCGGATAAACAAGGTGACTACGCTTACCTGCTGCACATCGTCCGCTCGCTCAAGAGCACAGGCAAAGGCGCGTGCATTCTGCCGCACGGCGTGTTGTTTCGCGGCAATGCCGAGGGCGATATCCGCAAGAACCTGATTCGCAAAGGCTACATCAAAGGCATCATCGGCCTGCCCGCCAATTTGTTTTACGGCACCGGCATCCCCGCCTGCATTATTCTCATCGATAAAGAAAACGCCCACAGCCGCAAAGGCATTTTCATGATCGACGCCAGCCAAGGTTTTATGAAAGACGGCCCCAAAAACCGCCTGCGTGATATGGACATCCACAAGATAGTCGATACGTTTAACAAACAAAGCGAGTTAACCAAATACGCGCGCATGGTGAGCCTGGAGGAAATTGAAAAAAATGAATTCAATCTCAACATCCCGCGTTATATCGACAGCCAACAAGCGGAAGATTTGCAGGACATTGAAGGCCATTTGAACGGCGGCATTCCGCTGGCCGATGTTGATGCACTCAAAGCCTATTGGGATATTTGCCCGGCGTTGCGGGCCGCGCTTTTCAAACCAAATCGTAAAAATTACCTCGATCTAGCCGTAGAAAAAAGTTCAATAAAATCAACTATTTACAATCACCTTCAATTCGTTGATTTTATCAACGGCATGAACGACCACTTCACCACTTGGCGCACGAAAAGCGCGACGACATTGAAGGCATTAAAGACTGGCTGTCATCCAAAACAAATCATCAACGAGCTCGCCGAAGACCTGCTCGCGCATTACCACAACAAACCGCTGATCGACGCTTACGATGTGTACCAACACCTGATGGATTACTGGGAAGCGACCCTGCAGGACGATTGCTATCTCATCGCCGCCGATGGCTGGAAAGCGGAAACCCGCCGCGTAATCGAAACCAAGAAAGGCAAGGAAGGCAAAGCGAGCAAAGAAATAGATAAAGGCTGGGACTGCGACCTGATTCCGAAACCGCTGATCGTCGCGCGCTATTTCGCTAAAGAGCAAACCGCCATCGACCAACTCAATGCGAGTTTAGAAAGCACCAGCGCCCAACTCACCGAGCTGGAAGAAGAACATGGCGGTGAAGATGGCGCATTCAGCGAACTCGACAAAGTCAACAAAGCCAACGTCGCCGCGCGGCTGAAAGAAATCAAAGGCGACAAAAACGCCAAAGACGAAATCGCCGTGCTGAACGCGTGGCTCAAACTTAACACCGAAGAAACCGACCTGAAGAAAAAACTCAAAGACACCGAAGCCGACCTCGACGCCAAAGCCTACACCCGCTACCCCAAACTCACTGAAGCCGAGATCAAGTCGCTGGTAGTGGACGACAAATGGCTGGCTGTACTCGATAAAGAAATTCACGGCGAAATGGATCGCGTCAGCCAAGCGCTCACGCAACGCGTGAAAGAACTGGCCGAGCGTTACGAAACGCCGCTGCCGCAAATGCTCAGCCGCATGGCCGAGCTGGAAGCAAATGTGAATCACCACCTGCAGAAAATGGGTTTCGCATGGAAGTGAGGGAACCTAATGCGACATATCTTGCGCGTCGTGGTTACAAACAGACCGAGGTGGGGTTGATTCCGGAGGATTGGGAAGTCATCCCGCTTTGTGATTTGGGGAAATTCAAAAACGGCATAAACAAAAGCAGCGAAGCGTTTGGGCATGGCTTTCCTTTTGTGAACCTCATGGATGTATTTGGTTTTTCTAGTATTGCAACCAACGATTCATTCGGTCTAGTGGATACAAATGCTTCAGAGCAGAAAACATACGATCTACGGAAGGGGGATGTAATCTTCATTAGGTCTTCCGTTAAACCTTCTGGCGTCGGATTGACAGCGGTTGTCGAAGAAAATCTACCAGCAACAGTCTACTCGGGGTTCCTAATTCGATTCCGGGATAGCGGAACCATGGGCAACAGATTTAAACGTCACTGCTTTTATGAGGAGCGCTTCAGGAGGCGTGTGATTGGTGCAAGCTCTGTAAGCGCGAACACAAACATAAATCAGGACAGCTTGAAACGACTCCTCATAGCTATTCCACCCACCAAAGCCGAACAAGAAGCCATCGCCGAGGCGTTAAGTGATGCGGATGCGCTGATCGAATCGCTGGAGCAACTCATCACCAAAAAACGCCACATCAAACAAGGCGCCATGCAGCAACTACTAACCGGTAAAAAGCGCCTGCCGGGGTGTAGTGGGGAGTGGGACGTAAAGCGGTTGGATGCTGTAGCTGACATTCGCAGCGGGGGTACGCCAAGTACCACGCAGACTGAATTTTGGGACGGCGA
>JBEEJL010000106.1:0-3266 GCA_041169175.1 Pseudomonadota bacterium
TCGTAGCGGAGAAAAAATAGAACTGCGTGATGGCGTCAAACCTGATCAGCAGTTCATTGCCTCCGGTGCTGCGTTTCTAGCCGACGGCGACACCGTGCGCGTTGCCGCCGCCCCTGCTACAACGGCGCAAAGCACTGATCCGGTCAAACGCTAAAACTCAAGGATATCCGCATGAACGTTTCAGCCTGGTGTATTCGCAATCCGATTCCGGCGATTATGTTTTTTGTCATGCTCTGCTTTGCTGGTGTGTTGAGTTTCAACGCGATGAAGGTACAGAACTTCCCCGACCTGGATGTGCCGACAGTAAGCGTCTCGGCCAGCTTGCCCGGTGCATCACCTGCGCAAATGGAAACTGAAGTCGCGCGAAAAATTGAAAACTCATTGGCCACTATTCAGGGCTTAAAACATATTTACACCAAAGTGCAAGACGGCAGCGCGACGATAACAGCGGAATTTCGTCTTGAAAAACCGACACAGGAAGCCGTCGATGACGTTCGCTCAGCGATCTCTCAAGTACGCGCCGATCTCCCTAGCGACTTGCGCGATCCTGCGGTGAGCAAACTGAATTTGGCCGGTAGCCCGGTACTCGCGTTCACGATTCGCTCGGATCGCATGGATGATGAAGCGCTGTCGTGGTTTGTCGATGACACTATTACCAAAACTTTGCTCAGCGTGCGCGGCGTCGGTGCGGTCAGCCGTGTTGGTGGCGTGAGCCGCGAGGTACGCGTAGAGCTTGATCCGGTAAAGCTGCAAGCGCTCGGCGCTACAGCCGCCGATATTTCGCGGCAGCTTAAATTGGTACAGATGGATGCAGCGGGGGGCAGGGCAGACCTCGGCGGCAGCGAACAACCGATGCGCACATTGGGGACGGTTAAATCGGCGCAGGAGCTGGCACAGATTGACCTGGCGTTGAGCGATGGTCGCAAGATTCGGCTTGATCAAGTGGCCAATGTCATTGATACATTTGCTGAGCCGCGCTCCGCGGCGATGTTGAACGGCGTGCCGGTAGTTGGCTTTGAAGTCACGCGCAGCAAAGGCGCGAGCGAATTAGACGTGGGAGAGGGCGTACAAAAAGCGCTCGGGGAGCTCAAGCTCAAACGCCCTGATTTACAAATTACCGAAGCATTTGATTTTGTCACGCCGGTGGCGGAAGAGTTCAGCTCTTCATTGACCCTGCTAATCGAAGGTGCCATTTTGGCGGTGTTAGTCGTCTGGTTATTTCTGCGCGATTTACGCGCGACGTTTGTGTCTGCCGTTGCCTTGCCGCTGTCGGTCATTCCCGCCTTTATCGGCATGCATTATTTTGGCTTTAGTCTTAACGTCGTCACGCTGCTGGCTTTGTCGCTGGTAATCGGCATTTTGGTCGACGATGCGATTGTTGAAGTGGAAAATATTGTGCGCCATTTGCGCATGGGCAAAACACCATTTCAAGCAGCAATGGAGGCCGCCGATGAAATCGGCTTGGCAGTGATTGCCACCACCTTTACTTTAATTGCGGTGTTTTTGCCGACTGCTTTCATGAGCGGTATTCCGGGGAAATTTTTCAAGCAATTCGGCTGGACGGCTTGCTTTGCAATTTTTGCTTCGTTGGTGGTGGCGCGCATGCTCACACCAATGATGTCAGCTTATATCTTGAAGCCGATAGTGACTAAACCTGCAGAAGGTAGCGTAATGAAATGGTATATGCGCGCAGCGGGCTGGTGTCTGACTCACCGCTGGCTGACCAGCTTTGCTGCGGGTTTGTTTTTTATCGGCTCGATTGCCTTGATTCAATTCTTGCCTACTGGCTTTATTCCGCCCGATGATAATTCGCAAACCCAGGTGAATCTAGAGCTGACTCCAGGCAGCACGCTGGCGCAAACCACCGCTGCAGCGGAAGCCACGCGGCAATTATTGGGCAAAGTACAACATGTGAAAAGTGTTTACACGACAATAGGCGGTGGGGCGGCGGGCAGCGATCCATTTGCGCCGGGCGGCGCGTCTGAAACGCGCAGGGCAACGCTCACGGTTTTACTCGACGAACGCGCAAAGCGCCCGAAAAAGCAGGGCATTGAAAACAATATACGTAAAGCCCTGGAGCAGTTACCCGGCGTACGCACCAAAGTTGGCCTCGGCGGTTCGGGTGAAAAGTATGTCTTGGTGCTAACCGGCGAAGATGGCCAAGTTCTGTCACAAGCCGCTGCAGCATTGGAAAAAGATTTACGCAGCATCCCCGGCGTCGGCAATATTGCATCGAGCGCGAGCCTGGTGCGGCAAGAGATAGCAGTACGTCCGGATTTTTCTAAAGCGGCAGATTTAGGCGTGAATAGCTCGAGCATCGGCGAGACTTTACGCATCGCTACCAGCGGCGATTACGACGCGGCCTTGCCCAAGTTGAATTTGGCGCAGCGGCAAGTGCCGGTCGTAGTACGTCTTAACGCGGCCGGACGGCAGGACCTAAGCGTGCTGGAACATTTGGCCGTGCCAAGCGTGAAGCAGGGCCACGGACCGGTGAAGTTAGGCCAGGTCGCCACCCTCGAATTATCCGGTGGCCCCGCGGTGATTGATCGTTATGACAGAGCGCGCAATATCCAATTTGAGCTGGAGCTTTCCGACATACCATTAGGCGAGCTGACCAAGGCGGTGCAGGAATTACCCAGCATTAAAAACCTGCCTGCAGGCGTAAAGCAAACCGAAATCGGCGACGCCGAGGTGATGAATGAACTATTCGCCAGCTTCGGTTTGGCGATGCTGACCGGCGTACTGTGCATTTATATTGTGCTGGTTTTGTTGTTCAAAGATTTTTTGCACCCGGTCACCATCCTTGCGGCGCTGCCTTTATCTCTTGGCGGCGCTTTCGTTGGGCTGCTGCTGGCGCAAAAAAGTTTTTCCATGCCTTCGCTCATCGGCTTGATTATGCTGATGGGCGTGTCCACCAAGAATTCTATTTTGCTGGTCGAATACGCCATTGTTGCGCGACGCGACCACGGCATGTCGCGACGAGAAGCGCTGCTCGACGCGTGCCACAAGCGCGCGCGGCCGATAGTGATGACGACGATCGCCATGGGAGCAGGGATGTTGCCGATTGCAGTCGGTTGGGGTTCGGCTGACCCGTCGTTCCGTTCCCCAATGGGCGTTGCGGTTATCGGCGGTTTGATTACTTCGACTTTTTTGAGCTTGCTGGTGATTCCGGCTGTGTTTACTTTTGTCGATGACATCGGGCAATGGCTGTCACGATTATTCAAAAGGTCCGACCCGAAACTGAAGCAGCTCGCTAATCAGGCTTG
>JBEEJL010000107.1:0-3558 GCA_041169175.1 Pseudomonadota bacterium
TAAATCTGGCACGCTCGGGATTTTCCAATTCAAACCGCAGACGTACCCGGTCTGCGACTTGTAAATAAGCTTCCGTATTTTCACTCACCACGACCGCAATGCTATCGGTCTGCGCAGCCGACACTTGGCCGCAACAGCAGACAAAACCGAGCAGCCAAGCGAAAGTCACGCACAACGCGTGCATCGCCCAGCGACTACTTTTGCCCACAGTAAACATACTATAAACCATTGATTATATTTAACTTTTTACCAATAACCAACAAACCATTACCATTGCAATTCGAGCGACAGATAGGCACGCTGTTGCGCAATATTGGCGCGTTCAAAATCAGCGTATTTACCCAATAAATTTTGCAACACCAACGCCGCTTCGCCTTGATAGAAAAGATTGCTGCCTTTTTCCAATCGATAAGCCAAGCGAAGATCCAAACGTCTAGCCACAGGAATCAAGTTGCCTTCGCTCAACGGCTCCACGCTGCTTATTTGGTAATAGCCCACGCTACCTTGCATCCGATCAGGCAATTGACGCGTGGCAAGCAGGCTGAAGGTATTACGCGGCATGGTGCGTTCGAGGTCAGGGTCGCTGCTACTGATGCGGGTATTGGCGTAGCTCAACAACCAGTCGGTTTTGCTACTTGGTCGGTAGCGCAGATGCGTCTCAAAGCCGCGAATCTTTGCGTCGGTTGCGTTCACCGCGGTAAAAGCTACACCAGTGTTGGATAATGTATTGCCGACCAAATATTGCACGCCGGGAATGGCGGGTAAGGTCGTTAACTGCGCAGCGACCAAGTGATCCAGTTTATCCGCGTAGGCACGCACATCAGCCGTCATGCCGTGTTCTGTGAAATTACCTACGTAACCCAGCTCGTTGCTAATAATGTGCTCTGATTTCAGTCCGCCCAGCCCCTTGGTTTGTTGCACGCGAATTTTTACCGGCAAGCTTGGCGGCGCCAGATCGAAGTAGCTATTGGCTTTTTCTTCAAAAATAGTCGGCGTGCGATGGGCGCGCGAACTGCTTAAGCGAAATGCGTGGTTCGGCGTGAGACGATAATTCAACGCCAAGCGCGGAGAAAATTCCCCGCCCGAGTAGGAAGTCGTTTCCAGCATCGCACCCAGATTCAGGTTCAGTTGCGAGGTTGCACTCCATTCGCTGTGAGCGAACAGGCGCGAGGTGTCGTTGATTTCGCGTTTGTCGGTACCGAGGTAAAACACTGAACGCGCCGAATCGCGCCGAACCCCCGCGCCCGCTACCAAGCGCCAATCAGCTGCGGGGGAAAAACGATATTGGGCTTCCGCATCGCTGCGTTGCAAATCCAAATTACCGCCAATCTCGACCACACCAACGAGCGGCAGCGCTTGTGAACGCGTGCGGCCTTCCAAATCATAGGCGTTGTGATAAAGCTGGACGCTGAATTCATTGTCGGCAGAGATCAAACGCTGCCACCTGGCCAAGGCATAAGAGGAATCAATCGGCTGCGAATAAGGCTGCTCAAAACGTGCGTCAAGACTACCTCGGTCGCGTCGGCTTTTGTTATAACCCGCGCCGAATTGCAGCGTATCGCTGCTGCTAGGGTGATAATCCGCGCGCAGGTCGATAATTTTTTGCGCTTGGCTGTCGTACACATTATCTATGCCCTCGTCAGCCCGATAGCCTGCAGACAAGCGGTAATTCCACGCGCCAGCGTGACCGGAGTAGCGGCCCATCAAGCTGCGCTGGCCGTTATCACCCAACGCTAACTTAGCTGAGGTACTCGACTTCGCCGCATCGCGGGTCGTGATATTAATCACGCCCATAAAAGCATTCGCGCCGAAAGCCGCCGCATTCGGCCCGCGGACCACTTCAATCCGCTCAATATCTTCCAACAACAAGGGAATATCGTTCCATTCCACGCTGCCAATCAGACTGTTGTAAACCGAGCGACCGTCCACCAGCACTTGCATGCGCGCAGAAAATTCGCCCGCCAATCCATGTAAGGCAACCGTCGGCGCATGCCCTTTGGCATAGCCCACATACATACCGGGAACCAAGCGCATCACATCGGCGACATTGGTCATCCCGGTCGCGGCAATGGTCTGGCGATCAATAATAAAGGTCGCCGCCGGTGCGTCTTGTGCGCGCTGCGGTAAGCGCGACGCGCCCAGCACCAGCGGCACATCGGCGAGAAAATCTTGTTCGGTCAAATAAGCTGTAGTGTTTTGCTTTTCTTGCGCAAGGACTGTTTGTGCAGTCCAAATAAATGAGAAAAAACTGATTTGAATCAATAAGTTAAATTGATAGCGACGTTGTCGTAGCGGAAACAATTTCATAGCGTTTCGAGTTGTTGCCATACACAATTCCCCTTGCTGTCTTTGTTCATTTTGTCTAAAAAAGTTTGATGCGCCTCGACTTCTTCTGCATTGGCTTTCACGACTTGCAGTTTTATTTTTCCACTTTGCGCCCGCCGCGCTTCGTACTGCGCGGCGGGCGCGATATCCATCAACAGCGTCTCCTGTCCGCGCGTCATGGCGAGATACACTTCACCGAGCAGCTGCGCATCAAGCAATGCGCCGTGCAAAGTGCGCTGCGAATTATCGACTTCGTAACGTTCGCACAATGCGTTGAGATTATTGCGTTTGCCTGGGTGCAAGTCCTTCGCCAGCTTGAGCGTGTCGATCACTTGCGGACAAATATCGGCCATGCTGGATGGATGACAACGTGCTAACTCGGCATTCAAAAACGCCAAGTCAAATGCTGCGTTGTGAATAATTAATTCTGCGCCGCCGACATAAGCGATGAATTCTTCGCTGATCGTAGCGAATGACGGTTTGCCGCTGAGGAAGTCGGTGGTCAGGCCATGAATTTCCAGCGCGCGTTCGTCACTCTCGCGCCCGGGGTTGAGATACTTGTGAAAATTATTCCCCGTCGGCCGGCGATTGATATATTCCACTGCCGCCAATTCGACGATGCGATGGCCCTGCTCCGGCTCCAGACCGGTGGTTTCTGTATCCAGAATAATTTGTCTCATTGCATCCGCTTTGTTTTATCGAACTGATTCCACGCCACGATTGGCGAGGCCGTCGGCGCGTTCATTTTCTACGTGTCCCGCATGGCCTTTGACCCACAGCCATTTTATTTTGTGCGTTGCCGTGGCCTCATCCAACTCACGCCACAAGTCGGCGTTTTTCACCGGCTGTTTTGCGCTGGTGCGCCAGCCGTTACGTTTCCAGTTAGCGATCCATTCGCTGATACCTTTTTGCACATACACCGAATCGGTATGCACGCGCACATCGCACGGACGTTTCAATGCCTGCAGTGCGCGGATGACGGCCATCAGCTCCATGCGATTATTGGTCGTATCGGTTTCACCGCCGAATAATTCTTTTTCAGTTTCGCCGATGCGCATCAATGCGCCCCAACCGCCGATACCCGGATTACCTTTGCAAGCGCCGTCGCTAAAGATATCCACTACGCCATCGGCGTTGTTTTTTTCTAGCGTCATATTATTTAATCAAAGTCAGATGTGAACGCGCCGTATCCTGGCGCGCGCCGGAAATGCCTTGCGCCGGCGCGAGATTTTG
>JBEEJL010000108.1:0-7961 GCA_041169175.1 Pseudomonadota bacterium
TCACCGATGTGTGGTGGCCCGACTTCGACGCGAAAGAATTAGCCAAAGCAATCGAGTCGTATCAACAACGCGAACGACGTTTTGGGCGCACCAGTGAGCAACTCAAAAGTAATCAAGCTTACGCCGCAGAAACCGAAAAATGATGCACCATGGGTATGATAAAAAATTCAATTAAATCAATATGTTATATATTATCGACGGTAGCTAATTTTACGGTTGAAAAATAATGCTAGGTCAACGCATTATCACCGCCGTCATATTAGTCGCGTTGCTCTTAGCGGCGTTAGTGTGGCTGCCGCAAACGGCTTGGACCCTATTGGTAGCTGCGCTCGTAGTGCTTGCTGCTTATGAATGGGCGAAGTTGTCTGGATTTAGCGGCAACACTATTTATATTTATCTCGGCGCCACTTTATTGGTTTTTTGGTTGGCTCTGACATACCAATCTGCCGACGAATATTGGCATGGTTTACCGTTCTATGTGATCGCCGCGTTGTTTTGGTTTGTGCTGGCGCCGCTCTGGTTGGCGAAAGCTTATCAAAATAAAAGCGCGCTATCGATGGCGTTGTGCGGTTGGGTGGTTATCATACCAACTGGTTTGGCGATGATATTTCTAACTCGGCCATTTGAATTACTCGCCTTGATGGCAACGGTGTGGGTGTCGGATATCGCCGCGTATTTTTGCGGCCGCGCATTCGGTAAACACAAGTTAGCGCCGGCCATCAGCCCAGGAAAAACCTGGGAAGGCGTTGCGGGGGCGTTGATCGCGACCTTGATTTACGCAGAAGGCTTACAGCGTATGGGCTTTTCGTTTGCGCAAACCGGCGCGCCCGGCTATTCGTTGAAAATCACCGCGCTGTTCCTGCTACTTGCCTGCCTCGGTATCCTCGGCGATTTATTTGAATCGTGGATGAAGCGCACGGCAGGTGTAAAAGATAGCGGCCATATTTTGCCCGGCCACGGCGGCGTGCTCGATCGTATCGATGCGCTGACCTCGACTCTCCCCATCGCAGCTTTAGCGTTGGGTTTGATGGGAAGACTGCATTGAAAAATCTCACCATCCTCGGTTCTACCGGCAGCATCGGCGTCAGCACGTTGGATGTGGTCGCGCGTCATCCGGATAAATTTTCCGTGATCGCGCTTTCAGCGCATTCCAGAATAGAAGATTTGTATAAACAGTGTGTGCAATTCAAGCCGAAATTCGCCGTCATGCATGACGCGGATAACGCGGAGCATCTAAGAAAAAAAATTAAACTAGCCGGCTTGCCGACCGAAGTGCTGGCTGGACCTGCAGCACTGGAACAAATCGCGTCCTTGCCCGAAGTACACGCCGTGATGGCCGCAATCGTCGGCGCAGCGGGCCTGCAGCCTACCTTAGCCGCCGCGCGCGCAGGCAAGACGGTGTTGCTGGCTAATAAAGAAGCCTTGGTCATGTCGGGCGGCATCATGATGGATTTGGTCAAACAACACGGTGCGACGATCTTGCCGATTGATAGCGAACACAATGCCGTATTTCAGGCATTGCCGCGCAACTTCGCCGACGGCATGAGCAATGTTGGTGTGAAAAAAATTATTCTTACTGCCTCGGGCGGGCCGTTTCGACTAGCCGATGCGGCAACTTTGGCGCGCGTCACCCCTGATCAAGCCTGCGCGCACCCTAACTGGGTGATGGGACGAAAAATTTCCGTCGATTCGGCCACCATGATGAACAAGGGTCTAGAAGTGATCGAGGCGCATTGGTTGTTCAACGCCAGCGCCGATCAAATCGACATCGTGGTACATCCGCAAAGCGTGATTCACTCCATGGTGCAATACACCGACGGCTCGGTCATCGCGCAACTGGGCAATCCGGATATGCGGACACCGATTGCTTATGCTCTGGCTTATCCTGAGCGCATCGATGCAGGCGTCGATATGCTCGATTTAATTAAAACTGCCAGGCTGGATTTTGAGCCGTGTGACCGTCAGCGTTTTCCCTGTGTCGAGCTGGCCTATCAAGCCTTGAAACGCGGCGGTACTGCGCCGGCGATACTGAACGCCGCGAATGAAATCGCGGTAGAAAAATTCCTTGACCATAAACTGGCCTTCAATGCGATTGCAAAATTAATTGAAGCGACACTTGAACGCGTGACCTCTGTGCCTGTCCATATCTTGCAAGACGTGCTGAATGCTGACAGCGCAGCGCGTCACATGGCGACCGAACTGGCGCAACAAATTAACGTGACTGTCTGATAGCGAAACGGAAATAAACATGGCACAGACTTTATTCATCACCATTATTTCGTTTGTATTTGCCCTCGGCATCCTGATATTTTTTCATGAGCTGGGGCATTATCTGGTCGCGCGTTGGTGCGGTGTCAAAGTGCTGCGCTTTTCTATCGGCTTTGGTAAAGTGATTGCATCAAAGCGGATTGGCCCGGACCAAACTGAATGGTCGCTATCAGCGTTTCCCCTCGGTGGTTATGTCAAGATGCTGGATGAGCGCGAAGGCGACGTGCCGGCTGATCAATTGTCGCGTTCGTTCAATCGTCAAACCGTGTGGAAGCGCATCGCGATTGTTATAGCGGGTCCGGTAGCGAATTTTCTGTTGGCTATATTTTTTTACTGGATATTGTTTGTAGTCGGCGCGCCCGGCATCAAGCCGGTTATCGCACAGCCGACGAAAAATACTGCCGCACAACAGGCGGGCCTTCAATCTGGCGAGCGTATTTTGTCGGTGAATGGAAATCTGACACACACTTGGCAAGATGTTCGTCTCGCTTTGTTAAATGAAGCGGTAGAAACTAAAAAAGCCCAACTGGAAGTGCAAAACGCCAGAGGCGATTTATTTCAGCGCAAGCTTGATTTGGAAAGTTTGACCCCGGCCGATCTGGAAGCGGATTTTGTTGCCAAGCTCGGCTTAAACCTTTCTCCACCCCAAATCAAACCGATTATCGCCGAAGCTATTATTGACGGCGCGGCGCAAAAAGCCGGTTTGCAGGCGGGTGATGAAATTATCGAAATTCAGGGGCAGAAGATCGCCATTTGGGAAAATCTGGTGACACAAGTGGTCGCCAACCCTGGGCAGGAATTGTCAATGTTGGTTAAGCGCGGCACACAAACGATTAAAGTAAATGTGACGCCGAAAGCGGAAAAAGTAGGCGAGCAGACGGTGGGCCGCATTGGTGCCAGACCGAAAATAGAGCAGGCTGAAATTGACAAAATGATGACGGAAGTTCGTTATGGTCCTTTGGTTTCCTTAGTTAAAGCGGTGGAAAAAACCTGGGAAATGTCGATTTTCTCCCTGAAAATGATGGGCAAAATGATTAGCGGCAATCTTTCGCTGAAAAATATCAGCGGGCCGATTACCATCGCCGATTACGCCGGTCAGTCGGCCAAAGCGGGCAGCTTGCCCTTTATCACCTTCCTCGCCATGATCAGTATCAGCCTCGGCGTATTGAATTTGCTACCCATCCCATTATTAGATGGCGGACATTTGCTGTATTATGTCGCGGAAATCATCAAAGGTAGTCCGGTGTCGGAAAGAGTCATGCAAATGGGCCAACCTATAGGCATGCTGTTGCTAGGCGGGTTGATGGTCATCGCTTTTTATAACGATATTTTTCGCATGATTAATAAAATCATTTCAGGTTGATCCTATGCTTTTGAAAGTTTTGCCTGGCGTAGCGTTCGCCTTGAGTATGCTCAGCCCCGCTTGGGCGATAGAGCCGTTCGTGGTCAAAGACATTCGTGTTGAAGGCTTGCAGCGTACCGAGGCCGGTACGGTGTTCAGCTATTTGCCGATCAAAGTCAAAGACACGGTGGATGATGCCAAAGCGTCGGCCGCCATTAAAGCTTTGTATGCCACCGGTTTTTATTCCGACGTGCGCATTGAAGCGGAAAACGATGTGCTGATTGTGACTATTCAAGAGCGCCCGGCCATCGCCAGCGTGGAAATTAACGGCGCCAAAGAATTCCCTAAAGATCAATTAAAAGACGGCCTGAAGCAAGTCGGCCTTTCAGAAGCCAAGACCTACGATAAATCCCTGCTCGACCGCGCCGAAAAAGAACTCAAGCGCCAATACGTCAGTCGCGGGCGCTACTCAGTTGATGTCGCCACCACGGTCACGCCCTTAGAGCGTAACCGTGTTGCCTTAGTATTTAATATTGAAGAAGGCGAAGTTTCGCAAATCCGCAATATTAATATTATCGGTAACCAAGCGGTAAGCGAAAGTGAATTGCTCGGTTTATTCACGCTGCGAACCCCCGGTCTGTTTACCTGGTTCAGCAAGAACGACCAATACTCCAAACAAAAATTATCCGCTGATCTGGAAAATTTGAAATCCTATTATTTGAATCGCGGCTATCTTGAATTCAATATCGATTCGACCAATGTGTCGATCACGCCGGATAAAGAAAGTGTATTTATCACCATCAATCTGACGGAAGGCCCGGTTTACTCCATCAGCGATGTCAAGTTGGCGGGCGATCTGAAAGTCCCGGAAGAAGAATTAAAACGCCTGATCAGCATTAAGTCTGGCGATGTATTTTCACGTGAACGCTTTACCGAAACCAGTAAACGTATTTCTGATCGTTTGGCTGATGAAGGCTATTCATTTGCCAACGTCAATCCTATCCCCGAGCTGGATAAGGAAAAACGTACTGCCGCATTTACCTTCAACGTCGATCCGGGCAAGCGCGTGTATGTGCGCCGTATTAACATCACCGGCAACTCGCGCACGCGCGATGAAGTGGTGCGGCGCGAATTACGTCAAATGGAAGGCAGCGTTTTTTCCTCGGAAAAAATTAAGCGTTCCAAAGAGCGTGTCGATCGCCTCGGATTTTTCTCCGAAGTGAATGTAGAAACCCCAGCCGTCCCCGCTACGTCTGACCAAGTTGATTTGAATGTCGAAGTGAAAGAGAAATCCACTGGCAGTTTATTATTCGGCGCAGGCTTTTCCCAAGTGGAAAAGCTGACGATCAATGCGTCGGTGTCGGAGAATAATATTTTCGGCAGCGGTAACTCACTCACCGCGCAAGTCAACAGCGGCAGAATAAATCGCACTTTGGTATTGTCCTATACCAATCCTTATGTGAATGAAGATGGATTGGGTCGCGGCTTCGATATTTATCAACGTAATCTGGATGTGAGCACGCTCAGTACCGGCGCCTATAAAACCGTAACGCGCGGCGGCGGGGTACGTTTTACCATCCCGGTGACGGAAACCGATTCGGTGAGTTTGGGTAATGCTTATGAGCGGACCGAGTTGTCGATTTTCAGCACCAGTCCGCAACAGTACCGCGCGTTTGCCGAAAAGTTTGGTGAAAAATATGATACTTGGCGTGCCGACCTGGGTTGGGCGCGCGACACCCGCGACAGCATTATTTATCCCACCAGAGGGCGTTTGCAAAGGCTATACGGCGATATTGGTTTGCCCGGCGGCGATCTGACTTATTACCGGGCCAATTATCAGCAACAATGGCTAACACCCCTCTATGGTGATATCGCCTTATCGTTGAACGGTGAGGTTGGCTATGCAAAAGGCTACCGCGGTAAAGACTTGCCGTTTTTCAAGAATTTTTATGCCGGCGGTGTCGGTTCAATCCGTGGCTACCAAACCAGCTCACTCGGTCCGCGCGGCTCGCTCACCGACCCCAGAACCGGCTTGCCTTTGTCGAATACCGATGGCTTGGGTGAGTCAGTCGGCGGTAACCGTCGTTTTATTGGCAATCTGGAAATTTTATTCCCCATGCCGGGCGTAAAAGATAAATCGGTTCGCCCGTCGATATTTATTGATGGTGGCAACGTGTTTGGCCCAGAACAAAAAATTTCCACCAGCGATTTTCGCTATTCAGTCGGCGCGGCGATGAGTTGGTTATCGCCTGTGGGGCCGTTAAAGTTTAGCCTGGCCCGTCCGCTTAAGAAACAACTCGGGGACCGGGAAGAGCGCTTCCAGTTCCAGTTGGGCACGGTATTCTGACCTGTGTCAGCCCGTGGGGACGGGTGTGCGTTTACCTTGGGGGCAAGATAATTTATAGTAGCGGTTGTAGCTGCTTTTTCAGGAGAGATTCTTTGAACAAATTTACTAAGTTGTTATTCGCAGTTAGCGTTCTTTCGGCCGCCGCGGTTGTGCAGGCTGTTGAATTAAAAATTGGTTATGTCGATACCGCGCGCGTATTGCGCGAATCGGCTCCGGCGCAACGCGCGGAAAAGAAATTACAAAAAGACTTTGCCACACGTGAAGCTGAAATCAAGAAAATGGAAAAGCAGGGGCGCGACATGCAAACCTGGCTGGAGAAAGAAGGTTTGACAGCGCCGGAAGCCGAGCGCGCCAATAAAGACCGTGAGTTTACTAACCTGAATCGTGACTACCAGCGCATCTTGCGCGAGTTCCGCGAAGACGTGAATCTGCGTCGCAACGAAGAATTTGCCGGCTTGCAAGAACGTTTCAACAAAGCCGTGGCGGATATTGCGCAAACGGATAAATTTGATCTGATTCTGCAAGAAGCGCTGTACTACAGCAAAAGCGTGGATGTCACCGATAAAGTGCTCAAAGCACTTGCTGATAAGTAATGTGACCGATACATTTGCCTTTACGCTACACGACATCGCCGCCCGCTTGGGCGGCGAAGTCATTGGCGCTACCGATATGCGCTACACCGGTATAGCGCCGCTCCAAGAAGCCACAGCGCAGCAGCTCGCTTTTCTCGCTAATCCTAAATACCGTAAGCAACTGGATACCACTGCCGCCGGTGCCGTGATTGTCGGCATCGCCGAGCGTGATGCGACCGCGCTACCGCGCATCGTGACAGCGAATCCCTATGCTTATTATTCTCGCGTCGTGGCATTGTTCCATCCTGAGCGCCGTCCGCTTGCTGGCGTGAGTGCGCATGCAGTGATTGATGCTTCTGTGCAAATCGGCGCAGGGGCCAGCGTCGCGGCGTTCGCCGTGATCGGCAAAAATGCTCGAATCGGCGCAAACGTGATTATCGGCGAAGGCTGTGTGGTTGGCGATGATGTCGTTGTCGGCGACGGCAGCCGCTTATATCCGCGCGCGGTGATTTATCATGGCTGCTTGATCGGCAATCATTGTATTCTGCATTCAGGCGCGGTCATCGGTGCCGATGGCTTTGGCCTCGCCAAAGAAAATGGCCGCTGGTTAAAAATTCCGCAGGTCGGTCGCGTAGTGATTGGCGACGATGTCGAAGTCGGCGCGAATACCACCATCGATCGTGGTGCGATGGGCGACACGACGATTGAAGACGGCGTTAAGCTCGACAACCAGATCCAGATCGGTCATAACTGCCGTATCGGCGCGCACACCGCCATTGCTGGGTGCGTCGGCATTGCCGGCAGCACCAAAGTTGGCCAGCGCTGCACTATAGGCGGCGGTGCCGGTATCGTAGGACATATCGAGATCGCTGATGACGTGCATATTTCCGGCTTCAGCTTGGTGAGCAAATCGATTTCGCAAGCAGGTACTTACACGTCGATTTCCTCTACGCCATTTACGACGCATGGCGAATGGCTTAAGCTGGCAGCACATCTGCGCCATCTCGACACTTACGCAGAAAAACTCAAGACTTTGCAAGATAGAATTAAACAACTGGAACAAGACAAATGACCCAAATGGACATTCACGAAATCCTGCAATACTTGCCGCATCGTTATCCGTTTTTGTTGATCGATCGCGTGCTGGAATGCGAAGCGGGTAAACGCATCGTCGCGCTGAAAAACGTCAGCATCAACGAGCCGTTTTTCCAGGGCCACTTTCCCGGTCATCCGGTCATGCCGGGCGTATTGATCGTCGAGGCGATGGCGCAGACGGCAGGCCTGCTGACGCAAATCAGCAGCCGCATGAAAGGCAACAAGGGCAGCCCGCTGTTTTATCTGGTGAAGGTCGACAACGCGCGCTTCAGCGCCGTCGTGGGACCCGGTGATCAGCTGCGTCTGGAAGTCAGCCTGAAGCGTCTGATGCGCGGCA
>JBEEJL010000109.1:0-2637 GCA_041169175.1 Pseudomonadota bacterium
CAGGTGCTCGATTGGACCATTCGTTATTGGGAAAAAGCGCGTAAAGCGGGCTTGCCGGTAGATGCCGACTTCGGTGCGTTTTATCGTGATTGCGAGTGGATGGGTTTGCAGCGCCACTTGAAAGTGCTCGGCATTTTCGCGCGCATTAATTATCGCGATGGCAAACCGCATTATTTAACAGACACGCCGCGCTTTATTCATTATGTGCGCAAAACTTGTGATCGTTATCGCGCGCTCGGTCCGCTGTTAAAATTATTTGATGAAATTGAAGAGACAGAAATCAAAACCGGCATCACTTTTTAATTGTTAAATAGTTTAATATAATCAAATACTTATGAAAGCAATGATTTTAGCCGCTGGGCGCGGTGAACGTATGCGACCGCTGACAGATCGCGTGCCGAAACCCTTATTAAGTGTCGGCGGCAAACCCTTAATCGAATGGCATGTCGAGCGCCTCGCCAAAGCGGGCTTCGACACTCTGGTGATTAATCACGCGCATTTAGGCAATATGATCGAATCATTTCTCGGCGATGGTCGGCGCTATGGTGTGGATATTTTTTATTCACCGGAACCTGAGGCCTTGGAAACTGCCGGCGGTATCGCTTATGCTTTGCCGCACCTCGGCGCGGAACCGTTTGCGGTCGTGAACGCGGATATTTTTTGTGACTACGATTTCCGTCTCCTCGCGAACAAGGTTAAAAATATGGGCGCACGCATCGATATGAATCACGGCCATTTGGTCATGGTGAATAATCCGGTGCATCACCCGGGGGGTGATTTTTCGCTGGCAGATGGACGTTTAAGCCCGACTGGTCCGCAGATGCTCACCTTCAGCGGCATCGGCGTCTATCGAACCGAATTATTTCGCGGCATACCAGCGGGCAGCAAATGCAAACTGATCGAGCCATTGCGCTTCGCCATGACGCAGGCAAAACTAGGCGGCGAATATTTCGGCGGCCGCTGGGTTGATGTCGGCACGCCGCAACGCTTGAAAGAACTCGACGAGGCCCTTACCTAATGTATAACCCAAAACACTTCGAGCAAAAAGATCTAGCGGCTTTGCGCGAGCTGATTCACGCCTACGGATTCGCCACGCTGATTTCGCATAGCGATGGCCAATTCATGGTCAGCCATATTCCGCTGATGCTCGACGAAAAATCTGCGCCGCACGGCAAACTCATCGGCCATCTCGCGCGCGCCAATCCGCATTGGCAAATACTCGCCAAAGGCGGCGAAGCGTTGGTAATGTTTCAAGGCCCGCATACTTATATTTCGCCGAATTGGTATGAGCACCCCGATCGCATGGTGCCGACGTGGAATTACACCGTCGCGCATGTGTACGGCGCAGCGCGTATCGTCGAAGATAAAGTGAAACTGAAACAAATGCAGCGCGCGCTGGTCAATCAATACGAGAGCGGATTCGCTAAGCCGTGGACCATGGATTTGCCCGAGGATTTTTTAAATGCGCAACCTAACGCGATTGTTGGATTTGAAATTGACATTGCGCGCATCGAAGGCAAATTCAAAATCAGCCAGAACCGCACGCCAGTCGATCAGCAAAGAGTCATCGCCGCGCTGAAACAACAAGCGGATGGCATGAGCAAAGAGATGGCTAAATTGATGCAACAACGATTAAACACCTTGGAGCAAGCATGATTCCCGTCAAACTCTATCAACAGCGCCGCGCAAAACTTGCGCAACACATCAAAGACGGCATTGCCGTGATTCCGACCGCGCCCGAACTGATGCGCAATGCGGATTCAAATTATTCTTATCGTTTCGACAGTCACTTTTATTATTTGACCGGTTTCAACGAACCAGAAGCCGTAGTCGTCGTCATCGCCGGAAAAAATCCGCGCTCGATTTTATTCTGCCGCGAAAAAAATAAAGAGCGCGAAATCTGGGATGGTTTTCGTTATGGACCAGCGGGTGCGAAAAAAACCTTCGGTTTCGACGAGGCTTATCCTATTGATACAATTGATAAAATTCTACCGCAGCTAATTGCCAATAAAGCCACGCTGGCGACGCCGATGGGTTTACAAAACGATTGGGATGCGCGCGTCATGACATGGCTGAATGACTTGCGTGCCCAATCGCGGCGCGGCGTTGCGGCGCCGGAGCAAATTCTCGACTCGCATAGCATCACTAGCGAAATGCGTTTGCACAAAGATGATTACGAAATGCAAATCATGCAACGTGCCGCCGATATTTCCGTCAGCGCGCACATGCGCGCCATGCAAAAAACCAAAGCGGGAAAATGGGAGCACGAAATCGAAGCCGAATTGCTGCACGAATTCCGTCGCTTCGGTTCGCAAGCGCCAGCCTATACATCGATAGTCGCGGGCGGCGGCAATGCCTGCGTGTTGCATTACGTCGAGAATAATCAACGCCTGAAAGATGGCGATTTATTGTTGATAGATGCCGGTTGCGAAGTCGATGGCTACGCCAGCGACATCACCCGCACCTGGCCGGTCAACGGAAAATTTTCCGGGCCGCAAAAGGATGTGTACGAAATCGTGCTCGAAGCGCAACTGAAATCCATCGCCGCAGTAAAACCAGGCGCAAAATTTCACGCCTATCATGACACCACTATCAAAGTTTTAGCGCGCGGCTTGATTGATTTAAAATTATGCAAAG
>JBEEJL010000110.1:0-5571 GCA_041169175.1 Pseudomonadota bacterium
CATCGCGCTATAACCCTATCGTCAATCCGAAACGTGCGACCGAGCGCCAACAATACATCCTGCGCCGGATGCGCGACTTGAAATATATTACCGAAGAAAAATACCTCGAGGCGGTAAGACAGCCGCTCAAAATCCAGCAAGAATCCCAGGTTTTCCCGGTTCGGGCGGAGCATGTGGCGGAAATGGCTCGCCAGACCATCTTTGAAAAATACGGCGAGGCGACTTATACCAGTGGCTTAAAGGTCTATACAACCTTGCTCAAAAAAGATCAAGACGCCGCATATGCTGCGCTGCGCAAGGGCGTAATGGAGTACGACAAGCGTCATGGTTACCGCGGCGCGGAAGCGCAAGTGGCCTTGGCCGACGCCAAAGGCAAGGCCGACGATGAAGAAGACTACGACGATTTATTCCAGACCAAAGATGCCAATGACGATATTTTCCCGGCCATCGTATTAGAAGCCTCGACTAAGTCAGTAAAGGCTTATCTCAAAGGCGGCGAGCGTATCGCCATTTCCGCCGAGGGCCTGAAATTTGCCCTGAAAATGATTGGTGACAAAGCCACCGGTCCGACGCGCATTCGTCGCGGCTCCCTCATTCGAGTGATGAAAGAACCGACTAGAAATAATGAGTGGACCATTACTCAAGTGCCGCAAGTAGAAGCCGCGTTCTTGTCGCTCAATCCGGCCAACGGCGCGATTCAGTCCTTAATTGGTGGGTTTGATTTCGGCAGCAACAAGTTTAATCATGTTACCCAGGCTTGGCGTCAGCCCGGTTCCAGCTTCAAACCTTTTATTTATTCTGCGGCATTGGAAAAAGGTATCACCGCCGCCAGCCTGTTCGACGACGCACCGTTTATTATTTCGCCCGAAAAAACCGGCGGCGAATTATGGGAACCGAAAAACTACGATGGTAAATACGATGGGCCGATGCGCCTGCGCACGGCGCTGACAAAATCCAAAAATATGGTATCGATTCGCGTGCTCGATAGTATCGGTACCGAATACGCACAGGATTACATTACGCGTTTTGGCTTTGACAAAAAACAGCATCCGCCCGTACTCACGCTCGCCTTAGGCGCGGGCTCCGCCACGCCGCTGCAAATGGCGTCGGCCTATGCGATTTTCGCCAACAACGGTTACCGCATCAAACCTTATTTCATTCAACGCGTCATGGATCAGCGCGGCAATCTGGTGATGGAAGCCAAGCCTGACTTGGCCGAGTTTGACGCCGAGCGCGTCATCGATCCGCGCAATGCTTTTATTATGAACACGCTGATGCGCGACGTCGTGCGTGTGGGGACTGCCGCCGCCGCGATGAAATTGGGTCGCAAAGATCTGGCGGGCAAAACCGGCACGACTAACGATCATCACGACGCATGGTTTTGCGGTTTTAATAGCGGACTCGTGGGTGTGAGCTGGATCGGTTTTGATAACCCGACGCCGATGGGTGCCAACGAAACCGGCGGCCAAGCCGCGTTGCCGATCTGGACTGGCTATATGGCTAAGGCGCTGAAAGGCGTAGCCGAAACGCAACTTGTCCGACCGCAAGGCGTCATTACCTTAGCGGTGAGTGAATTCAACGGCAGTCGTTTGCCACCAGGATTTCCAGTCGGCGTAGGCACGGGCGCAGTGGTTGAATATTTCTATCAGGAATATCCGCCGGCCGATTATGTGCCCGACATTATTGCGCCGAGGCCGGAAGATATTCAGCAGCAGCAGGAAATCAAAGCGCAATTATTTTAGCTCTAGGGGTTATTCAGTAACTCATTGATTTAAATGAGTTTTTGTGGAGCGCAAACGCATGCCGCATAGAGACAATTTCAAGCGCAATCTCATGCGCAGCCAAATCGCCCACACTGCGGCGAAACTCATGGCCGAAGACGGCGTGCAAGATTACGCCAGCGCCAAACAAAAAGCTGCGCGACAACTCGGCGCCGAAGACACGCAATCCTTGCCCGACAATAAAGAAATCGACGACGCGTTGCGCGAATATCAATCGATATTTAAAAGCGACAGCCAACCGGAAATCTTGCGCGTGCTACGTCAGCGCGCAGTGGTATTAATGCGCGAGCTACAGGAATTCAATCCGTATCTCGTCGGCTCCGTATTAGTCGGCACTGCGACCGAGCATTCCGACATCAACCTGCAATTATTTTGCGACAGCGTTAAAGATGTAGAAATTTATTTCATCAACCAAAACCGCGACTACAAAAGCGGCTTCAAACGCAACCGCCTCGGCGACAAAACCGTCGAAATCCCCACCTTCACTTTAGAAGTTGAAGACACGCAAGCCACGTTATCCGTTTATGACCGCGATGATTTACGCATCGTACAAAAATTCAAAGCAGATGGCAGAGTGATGGAGCGTGCGAAGTTAGCGCAAGTGGAAGCGTTGTTGGCCTTATATTGAACAATAAGTCGGCCTAGCGTAATTAAACCAGTAAACACCAAGAATACCCGCCCCGAATGGGTATAAACCCGTATAGGCGTGGCCGTAGTGCCTCTGTAATCTCCTATCAACACTTAGTCGCGAACAAACGCCAATAACATCTAAATAACGTTTTTTGCGCTAGCTGTTTTTAATTTAATGATTACGGGGAATATATGCAAAGCAAAAACATGGGGTTGTTTTTAATTTTGGCGTTGGCAGCAGCGCTATCGTCGGGCTGCACCATCGCGCCGGCCAAGTTTTCTGGCAAAGGTGAAATTGCTTCGACAGTAGCCAATTATGGCGGTGGCGCAAAAGCCCATTTTAAAATCAAAGCCGATAGCTGCGATATTAAAAAACCAAAAAGTAAATTTGAATATTCCGATCCAACTTCCCCTAGCTTCCCCAACGGCGGCGTTCAATTGGACGCTGAAATTGTTGGTGAATATATAGCCTGCGGGAATGGCGAGCTCCCCACAAATAGCTTTTGCGCAGGCACTACGCAGGATAGCCAGGGTACCGTTTACTTCACGCTCATGCGCTATACCTCGACCAACGCGCATTATCCCGGCGATGGCATTATCCTGACCGCATTCCAGGATAACGGCAACGGAAAAAAAGCCGCGCTGCCTGATCAACTGGCGGTGTTTGCGCTTAGCGGTTTAGCAGAGCAACCAGGTTTTGTGTATGTACCCAGTATTGGTCAGGTTGAAGTGGGTGGAGCTGTTAGCCTTGACCAAGCGGGTCCTTATCTCGGTTACGCGAATGGCGGCCCATTGGTAAAAGGCAATATCAAATCCAAGCATTGTAAAGACGTCCATGCAGCTGAAAAAACGGTTTATTCTTCAGCCGATTAAGCAATCGTCAGTTGTTACGTTAAAAAAAGGCCTGTATCTCAGGCTTTTTTTTGTCGAAATGAATTTGTTTATCTGACTAGCAAGCTTGCGCTAACCTGGCGCAATTTGTTTTGTCGCAGCGTGACAAAATAATGAAACGGCATGCACATCATTTTCCAGTCCCACACATTTTTCTGATCGTTCCCGGCGAGTTGATTATTGGTTTGGAAGGGCATCTTCGCGGCGAGGTCGCGTAACTTGCGTCGCACCGGCGCACGCAATCGTCGCGATTGAGTAATGGCGATTTGGTAAGCGGATGCAGGTTCTTTTCCGTATTGCGCAATTAAAGCCCGATGGCGGGCGAATAAATTTTCCAATCCAGGATGCTCAGCAAAAAACGGCACGATGGTGAGCGGACGCAAATGTGAAGCCAGCGTGATGTCGGCGGCAGAAAATTGATTGCCAACGACAAACTCACGGCCTTCCAATTCTTTCGCTATCTCGAGCAAATAATTTTCCAGCGCTTCATACAAGCCTAAAGATTCCGAGCGATGGAAATCAAAGCGTTTGCTCAACACCATGCCTAACGCCATGCCGGTAATATTGCGGATGATAGGTTTGCGATAAAATCCGTTCGCATCGTTCGGCAAAAATAAATCCGCCAGTAAATCCGGGCATTCCAGAATCACCTGCGAATAACCAAAGCGCCGCGCGGGAATGCCGAGCAAAGTATCCAGTTCCAAAATTTTTGCGTCGATCAATGCGCGATTCGCCGCATCGCCGGGAAATAATTTTGCACTGGCCGGATAAGCATCAGCGAGATAACGCAGTATCGGCGTCGAGTCCATGACAAATGTATTCGTCGCCTCATCATGAATCGCCGGCACACGATAACCACCCAAATGTTCCGGTACGGCAAACTCACGCATCTGTTTTTTGCTAAACGCATCAATGCCCACCATGCGCCATTCGAGTTTCATATAGTCCAGCGCGATGCGAATTTTTTCGCAATAGTGCGACCAGTGTAATTCGTAGAGAGTTATCATAGCCATTTGATTAAATTAAATAATTTTATAATTTCTGAAATGTCTGCAACTGGAATTTTCTCGTTGATGCTAATGTTATTTCCATCGAGGTCGTTTGTGTGAAGCGATTTTGTTCGGCTATATCGCACAATGCTTTCGGTGAAACTAAATGCATATGCGCTTCAAGAGCACCCAAACTTTCATAAGCAGAACGGCTGACATTTTTTTCACCAGAGTCGGGCAACTGTAAAACGCTTACTAATTTCCCATTTTTCGTGAGTAGCCTGCTCGCGTTTTTTATCACGGTTTCTGCATCGGTATATTCAAATATTAATCCTGCATAAATTAAATCAACCGGATCAAAATTCAAAGAAGGGCTTTGTACGTCTGCAACGAGCATTTCCAATTTCGAAAAGCACGATGCAAAGCGCTCGCGGCATATCTCAACATAATCAGCGTTGATGTCGATGGCGACGATGCGCTGAGTTATACCCCGATCAATCCGCTCAAAACCATTTCCACCTGCGCAGCCAAATACAGCTACAGACTTCGGTTGATACCTTTTCAAGGCGCTCTCGAATTGTGACGCCAGCATTTGCGCCTGCGTGATCGGCGCGGAGGCCATGTGCGCTTCGTAATCAGCAATAGGGATAGTCAGCCAGGGATTTTGCATATTGTGTAGGGCGGGTCCCACCCGCCACAAAAAACAAAGCACGTAGTGAACAACATGTTTTATTCGGCGGGTGGGGCCCGCCCTACTATTTTTCCGCCAACCACTCCGCCGCATCCAGCGCAAAATAAGTCAAAATCCCATCCGCTCCCGCGCGCTTGAACGCGAGCAAAGATTCGAGAACACAGGCGCGTTCTTCGAGCCAACCGTTTTGCGCGGCGGCTTTGAGCATGGCGTATTCGCCGCTGACTTGATAGACGAAGGTCGGCGCTTTGAATTCGTCTTTCACGCGGCGCACGATGTCTAAATACGGCATGCCGGGTTTGATCATCACCATGTCGGCGCCTTCATGCAAATCGAGGCCGACTTCCCATAACGCTTCGTCGGAATTCGCGGGGTCCATCTGGTAAGTTTTTTTGTCCGCTTTGCCGAGCATTTTTCCTGAGCCGACCGCGTATCTGAAAGGGCCGTAAAATTTCGATGCGTATTTGGCTGAGTAAGCGAGAATTTTGGTGTGAATAAATTTTTTGTGATCCAGCGCTACGCGTATCGCGCCGATGCGCCCGTCCATCATGTCGCTCGGGGCGACGATGTCGCTGCCCGCTTCGGCGTG
>JBEEJL010000111.1:0-3872 GCA_041169175.1 Pseudomonadota bacterium
CCGTCTGCCGCACCACCACCGGAATCACCAGCAAGGCTAAAGCCAATATGCCGGACCAGCCGGAAAAGTGCTGCACCTTGGCAACATAAATCGCATAAACAAATAAACCGATGATGATCGAAGGCGCGGAGAGCAGCACGTCGTTGAGAAAACGCGTAGCCGGTGCGACCCAGCCGCGCTGGCCAAACTCACCGAGATAAATCCCCGCTAATATGCCGATAGGCGTGCCGATCAAGGTGGCGATGCCGACCATCATCAGGCTGCCGAATATCGCATTGAGCAATCCACCTTGGCTGCCCGGTGACGGTGTCATTTCGGTGAACAGGCTTTTGCTTAGCGCACCGAAACCGTTGTACGTAATGGTCCATAAAATCCACAGTAGAAAGGCCATGCCCACGGCCATAGCTAACATCGACAGCAGCAAACCGACGCGGTTGATCCACACGCGTTTGCGATACACCGTGTTACCACGCAAGCTGGTTTTGCTGGTATCTATAGCGCTCATGCGGTCCGCCCATCTTTGAGCGAGAGCTGAACCAATAAAAGCTTGGCGATGATCAAGACAATAAACGTGATGAAAAATAAAATCAGCCCCAGGGCCATGAGCGAAGCGATGTGCATATCGTTGGACGCTTCAGCGAATTCATTCGCCAACACCGAGCTGATACTGTTACCCGCCTCAAATAGTGATGAGCTGATTTTATGGCTATTGCCGACGACAAAGGTCACCGCCATCGTCTCGCCGAGCGCGCGGCCGAGGCCGAGCATGATGCCGCCTGCGACACCGGCACGTGTATAAGGTAACACCACATGACGCATGACTTCCCACGTAGTCGCGCCGAGGCCATAAGCCGATTCTTTTAATACTTTCGGCACGATTTCGAACACGTCGCGCATCACCGATGCAATAAACGGGATCACCATAATGGCTAAAATGAATCCGGCGCTGAGGATACCGATACCGTTGGGCGCGCCTTGAAATAGTTTGCCGAACAGCGGAATGCTGCCGAATACTTTTGTCAAAGCGGGTTGAATTTTATCTGCCAGCAAAGGCACAAAAACAAACAAGCCCCACATGCCGTAAATAATGCTGGGTATGCCGGCTAGTAATTCAATCGCAGTGCCGAGCGGTCGGCGCAGATAAGTCGGACACAGCTCGGTGAGAAAGACCGCGATGCCGAAGCTGACCGGTATGCCGATCAACATGGCAATAAATGATGTAGCTAACGTGCCGTAAATCGCGTTCAGCGCGCCGTATTGATTGGTGACAGGGTTCCAGTCGGTGCTGACGATAAAGCCATAACCGAAGTGCTCAAACGCCGGCCATGCGCCGACGGCTAGAGAAACAATAATCCCCATCAGCATGAGCAAAACCAGCAGGGCAAATAGACGTGTGGTAATTTCGAACGTCGCGTCGAGCCAGACGTTAATGCGGCTGGCTCGACGCGGCGCAGAAGGCTGGCTTTTCAGGGCAATTACGGCCATAGAGGTTTGCCTGTGCCATCCTTGATTTTATCTGTCCAGGATTGCTCGACCAATTTGACCACGTCAGCAGGCAGGGGAACATAGTCGAGTTCTTCGGCCATTTTGCCACCGCTCTTCAACGCCCAATCAAAAAACTTCAGCGCTTCTTTGCCTTTTGCCGTATCCGCTTGCGCAGCATGCATCAAAATGAAACTCGCGCCGGTAATCGGCCAGCTATTTTTGCCCGGCTCGTTGGTGAGTATCTCGTAAAAGCCCGGGGCCTTGGCCCAATCAGCATAAGCGGCGGCGGCCTGAAAAGTCGCATCATCGGCTTCAACAAAATTACCGTCACGGTTTTGTAATTGCGCGACATTCATTTTGTTTTTCTTGGCGAAAGCATATTCGACATAGCCTATCGAGCCTTTGATACGCTGCACATAAGACGCTACGCCTTCGTTGCCTTTACCGCCTACACCTTCAGGCCAGGCGACTGAAGCATCGCTGCCGACTTTGGTTTTCCACTCCGGGCTGACTTTGGATAAGTAATCAGTGAAGAGGAAAGTGGTACCCGAGCCATCGGCACGGCGCACGACAGTAATATTTTCATCGGGTAATTTCATATCGGGGTTCAACGCAGCGATGGCTGGATCATTCCATTTTTTGATTTTGCCTAAATACAAATCGGCTATCAACGGACCTGTGAGTTTGAGTTTGCCCGAGGCGACGCCTTCAAGATTGAGTGCCATCACCACACCGCCGATGATGACCGGAAATTGTACCAAGCCATCTTTGGTCAATTCTTCTTGCGTTAATGGTTTGTCCGACGCGCCGAAATCGACCGTCTTGCCTTTGATTTGCTTGATGCCGCCGCCGGAACCGATGGACTGATAGTTCACGCTGCTGCCGGTTTTGGCTTTGTAGGCTTCAGCCCATTTAGCATAAATAGGGTAAGGGAAGGTCGCGCCTGCGCCCGTGATATCGACCGCTTGCACACAAGCCGCTGCAACAAAGAACGCCGTACCTAACATCGCATATTTCAGTTTGAGTATTTTCATCTATCGCTCCTGTTAAAAATTCTGACAGATGCATTGTGCATTTCTAATGTTACAGAAATATGACAATTAGATGAAAGCGTTGCTCCTTTGAAATTATGACTATTGCCTAACTAATTGATTTAATTAACTTTTTTATTATTTGTTTTTGAAATTGGGTTTGCGCTTTTCCGCGAACGCCGCCATGCCTTCTTTTTGATCTTCTAGTGCAAAAGTGGAATGGAATACACGCCGCTCGAAACGAACACCTTCGGTCAAGGTGGTTTCGTAAGCGCGATTGACGGCTTCTTTTGCCATCATCACGACTGGCAAAGATAGGTCAGCAATTTTTGTGGCAACCTTGATGGCTTCTTCGATCAACTCTGCTGCAGGCACGATGCGCGACACCAGCCCGCTGCGTTCAGCTTCGACAGCGTCGATCATGCGGCCGGTCAGCACCATTTCCATCGCTTTGGATTTGCCGACAAAACGTGTGAGCCGCTGCGTGCCGCCTGCGCCGGGCAGTGTGCCCAGATTAATTTCCGGCTGGCCGAATTTCGCCGTGTCCGCCGCCAAAATAAAATCGCACATCATCGCCAACTCGCAACCGCCGCCGAGCGCATAGCCCGCGACTGCAGCGATAATCGGTTTACGCGCGCTGGTGACGCGTTCCCAATTGGCGGTGATGAAGTCGCCGAGATACACGTCCATGTAATTGGAATCTTTCATCGCTTTGATGTCTGCCCCAGCGGCGAAAGCTTTTTCGTTGCCGGTAATCACCATTGCGCCAATGGCGGGATTTTTTTCAAAGCCGTTGATCGCTTCAGCGAGTTCGTCCATCAGTTGGCCGTTGAGCGCATTCAAAGCAGCAGGGCGGTTAAGGCGAATGATGCCGACTTTGCCGCGCGTTTCGGTGAGGATATTTTCGTAAGCCATGATGTTTCCTTAATTGTTAAAATCAAAATTTACCACAGAGGCTCAGAGCAGAGAGAAAAGCAAAAAAATACTTGTCACCCTGAGTGGAGCGAAGGATCGGCTTTTACTGCAACAGCAGATTCTTCGGCTAAGGCCTCAGAATGACAAAAAAGGGTTGTCATTCTGAACGCAGTGAAGAATCTGTTGTTCGTTGGCCAACCATTGTCATCGGTAATACCTAGAAAAATATCTCGCTTTTGACTTTCTCTGCGTCTCTGTGCAATATGGTTAATAATTGATAAATTCAAAATCAAAATCTACCACAGACGCACAGAGTTAAAGAGAAAAGCAAAAAAATACTTGTCATCCTGAGCGGAGCGAAGGATCTGCTTTTAGTTTTACTACAAAAGTAGATTCTTCGGCTAAGGCCTCAGAATGACAAAAAAGGGTTGTCATTCTGAA